>DATETB010000055.1:0-3702 GCA_035283825.1 Candidatus Brocadiales bacterium
CCATGTTTCTCAAAGGCCAAATATATTATCCAGAAGGGTGAGTGGGAGTCCGCCACAAATCCCAACGAGCGGACGCGCGCCTCTTACATCGGAGAGAATTTCCTGTCCCTGGAGGAGGGCGGCCAACTGGAGCTTGTTGAGGATAAGGAACTAGAGATAGAAAAGGGGATAACCCTGTTAAGGACAGGGGGCCACACCCCTTTCCACCAATGCGTGAAGGTAGAATCCAATGGCCAGGTGGCCCTCTTCCTGGCCGACCTTGTGCCTATGGCAGGCCATCTCCACCTCCCCTACATCCAGTCCTACGACCTGTACCCCTTGGAGACCCTGGAGGCAAAGAGGAGGCTGTTGGGGCAGGCCCTTGAGGAGAAATGGCTGGTGATTTTCCAGCACGACCCAGGGGTAGAGGCCGGGTATATCATGAAAATAGACGATAAGTTTACTCTGAAAAAGGGGATAAAACTCTAATAAAATGGTAGGGGCGTATTGCAATACGCCCACGACTTTTAGGGAGGGCCTTTCATGTCAGAACCCACTATTACGATGAGCGTAGAAGAAGAGGTTGCTTTACTGAGGATTAATCACCCGCCCGTGAACGTCCTTTCCAGCCAGGTGATGGAGGAGATGGACAAGGCCCTGGTGGAGTTAAAGGGGGCCAAGGTGGTAATCGTTACAGGTACCGGCAACTTCTTTAGCGCCGGGGCGGATATAAAAGAGCTGGCCCAGCTCGCCTCCGTACATGAGGTAATCAGGTTCGCCCAGCGCTATCATGAGATACTCAGGAGGATAGAGACCAGTCCGATCCCTATCATCGCCGCCATAAACGGCCATTGCCTTGGAGGGGGGTTAGAGCTGGCCATGGCCTGCCATATCAGGATAGCCGCAGAGGCCATTAAACTTGGACAGCCGGAGATAAACCTTGGGATAATCCCAGGGGCGGGGGGCACCCAGAGGCTCCCCAGGTTAATCGGCAAGGCAAGGGCACTGGAGATGCTCCTGACAGGAGAACCCCTCTCTGCTGAAGAGGCCAAGACCATCGGTCTCGTTAACCACGTGACCAAACCCATGATACTCCTGGAGGAGGCAAAATTCCTTGCCAGGAGACTCCACGGGAAGCCCGCAATTGCCATGGGTCTCATTATAGAGGCCGTGGAAGGGGGACTCTCCGGGTCATTGGCGGAGGGGCTGGAGTTAGAGGCAAGGCTTTTCAGCAGGGTCTTCCTCACTGAGGATTGCCATGAGGGGCTGAGTGCCTTTATGGAAAAGCGCCCACCGGGTTTTAAGAATAAATAAGGGCATGGACGATGCCCCTGCAGTCAACCGTTACCTGAGGCGTTTAACCGTATAATTTGCTATAAGGTCGGGGTCGACTTTGTATATAAGCAACGTAAACTTCTTGGGCCATGCCCGTTTTATGTCCTGTAGCTCCCAGGACTCAAAACCTAGCAGGTTGTTTTGCTCCCCATAGACCTCAATCTTGAATAAGGCGTTTGCAATATCGTCTGTCGTACTATTCTCAATTTCTGCCTTGAAGAGGGTATTATCCCCCGCACCGTAGTAGTCAACGTTAATGACTCGCAGTCCATCCCCTATGTCTTTCTCCTTTGGGACTGTATCCTTGAGCCTCTTCTTAGGTGGCTCCTGGGGGACAGGTGGTCCGCCTGAGACGGATGCCCCTCCTTGTGAGGTAAGGGGAGGACCGGCGGGTCTTGCAACGAGTCCCCTTTCCACCCTGGACAGCCGCTTTTCTATGTTTTCTACCTTCTGTGTCAATTCCTTGAGGTTGGACTCAATGGAGGTAATTTTATCTATAATCATCCTCTCAAAGAGGCCCTCCCCTGCCTCCTTCGTTGGGGGAGGCTCTGCCACCGCAGAGAGCGGCCTTACCGCCAGGAACAAGGAGAGGGAGAGGATTAATAATGACAGCTTGTATTTTGTCTGTAGTGGTCTTGCCATCTTTCTAGTGAAGTACCACCTCATCTCTCCACCTCTCTCAGCACCTCTTCAAGGACGGTCAGGGCGGTATCGGCCTCCTTCCTGGTAATAATTAATGGTGGGGTAAAACGGATAGAGTTCTTGCCACAGCCTAACAGGAGGAGCCCCTTCTCAAAGGCCCTCCGGACAATCTTATCCCTCTCCCTTGAGGCCCTCTCTTTGGTCTCTCTGTCCTTTACCAGTTCTATGCCAATCATGAGACCCTTGCCCCTGACGTCGCCTATAATGGGGTGGTCCTTATAAAGGCCCTTCAGTCCCTTCAGGAGGTAATCCCCCACCTTTGAGGCGTTATCCATTAGACCACCTTCCAGGAGTTCAAGTGTGGCCAGGGCGGCGCGGCAGCTTACAGGGTTTCCCCCAAAGGTGCTGGCGTGACTGCCCGGCGGCCATCCCATCAACTCCTGCCTGGCTATGGTTGCCCCCAGGGGGAGTCCGGAGGCTATACCCTTGGCCAGGCAGATGACGTCTGGTTTTACGCCAAAGTGCTCTACGGCCAGCATCTTCCCCGTCCTGCCCATCCCCGATTGCACCTCATCGGCCACGAGGAGGATACCATATTTTTTGCATAAGGCGGACAAGTCCTTCAGAAAGGCCCGTGGTGGGACTATGTAACCCCCTTCTCCCTGGATAGGCTCAACGAACACCGCCGCCACCTCTTCGGGTGGGACATAGCTCTTGAAGAGTTCCTCCGCTATCCACCTGATACAGGCCAGCTCCTCCCTGGGGTGAGTTTCCCCATAGGGGCATCGGTAACAGTAGGCATAGGGGACGTGGATTACCCCAGGCACGAGGGGTGAGAAACCCTTTCTGTGGATAGGTCTGCTTGCGTTAAGGGAGAGTGCACCCATAGTCCGCCCATGGAAGGCACCGACAAAGGCAATGATGTAAGGGCGTCCTGTATGGTAACGGACGAGTTTTATGGCCGTCTCCACGGACTCTGCCCCTGAGTTACTGAAGAATACCCGCTTGGGGGAAGGCCTAGGGCACAGTTTATCCAGTCTTTCGGCAAGCTCTATCTGCAAGGGGTTAAAGAAATCTGCCCCTGACATGTGAAGGAGCTCCCCTGCCTGCTCACGGATTGCCCTCACCACCTCGGGGTGACAATGGCCGGTGCTTGCTACCGCCACCCCTGCGGTGAAATCCAGGTAGCGGTTCCCATCCACGTCCTCCACCATAGTCCCCTGTGCACGTCTCACCACCAAAGGATAGGCCCTGCCTGAGGAGGGGGAGATGTATTTTGTGTCCCTCTTAAGAAATGCCCTGGCCTTGGGTCCGGGTGGCTTTACTTTCATTTTAATTGAGGTAAAAGATCTTTCAGGCACTGGTAACCTCCTTTATCCCTAATTCCCACCCTAGTTCCAGGGCCTTGAGGTTAGCGGGGCGATAAGACTCCTCTGTCATCTCTGTCAGTGCCTTAATAAGGGACTCCTTCTTGATTATCCCTGTCCTTGCACAACCAGCCGCCAAGGCTATCAGATTTGCTACCATCTTTTTCCCCAGCTCCCCCTGCGCCACCTCCTCGCACGGTACAGGAAGATGGCTTGTCTTGAGGGAGGGGTCAGGTGTCACCCTCCCGGGGTCATAAAAAACGAATCCTGTAGTATCTCTTGCAAACCTATCGTACCCCTCCTGACAGAGGGCTATCAGTATATCAGGTATTGTTACGAAGGGGAAGTCTACGGACTCTCTGGAGAGGACGACGTCCCC
>DATETB010000056.1:0-2164 GCA_035283825.1 Candidatus Brocadiales bacterium
CAGCTTCTCAGCTGCTGGGGACGACCCTCCCACTCTTGCCCTTTGCATGGGGGCAAATTGTAACTTCTGGCCGTTACTTTGTAAACCCCGCACTCTGCTGGTACAGATAATATCCCTAAACTGGACATAGACTTCCCTGGAGTGATGGTTACAATCTGGACATCCTACGGACAAATCTATGCAAGGAAGATATAAAACCCAACTGGCAGAAAAGATTAGAAAAAGGCAGGCAAAGGTAGGCGTAATGGGGTTGGGGTACATAGGGTTGCCCCTGGCCCTGGAGTTTGCCAAAAGGGGTTTTTCCGTCACCGGGATTGATATTGATGCAAATAGGGTCAGACAAATACAGGAAGGCAAGTCATACAGCCCGGATGTAAATGGAACAGAACTCAAGAGACAGGTAAGGTCTGGGCGGTTGAAGGCCGCCAACGGGTTTGAGCTCCTGGGAGACTTGGATTGTATCAGCATCTGTGTGCCTACCCCTCTAATAGAAGAGGAGACTCCGGACATCTCGTACATTATCCAGGCCATAAGAGAGGTCTGTAAAAGGAGAAAGAAGGGACAGCTTATTACCCTGGAGAGTTCAACGTACCCTGGCACTACTGAAGAAGTAGCGCTACCCATACTGAACAAAGGGGGCTACCAGGTGGGGAGGGATTTCTTCCTGGCCTTTTCCCCTGAGAGGCTAGACCCTGGCAACGTCAAATACCATACCCATGAAATCCCCAGGGTTATTGGGGGGGTAACTATTGCGTGCGGGGAACTGGCGGGTCTGCTGTACAGGCAAATAGTGAAGGACGTTACGATAGTCTCCTCGCCCAGGACGGCAGAGATGGTAAAGCTCATGGAGAATGCCTTCCGCAATGTCAACATAGCCTTTGTAAACGAGTTGGCCCAGCTATGCTTTAGACTGGGTATAGATATATGGGAAGTGATAGAGGGGGCCAAGACCAAACCCTTTGGCTTCATGCCATTTTACCCTGGACCTGGGGTGGGAGGGATATGTATACCTCTGGCACCCCGTTATATCATATGGAGGGCACACAAAGAAGGCATCCGGCTCCCCTTACTTGAACGGTCGTGCAAGGTCAATTCAGACATGCCCCTTTACGTGGTTGAGAGGGTACAGAGACTCCTTGCGGAGGGGCGGAGGAGGGGTCGTACCTTGAAGGGCTCTAAGATACTACTTTTAGGCATGACTTATAAGAAGGACGTGGCTGACACAAAGATGACACCCGCCCTGGAAATCCTTCACTGTCTTAGACAGCAAGGGGCTGAGGTGTCTTTCTCAGACCCTTATGTCCCTGAGATTCTTAATCACGGAGAAGTCCTGGAATCCAGGCCCCTTTCCCCCACTCTTTTTAAAAGCATGGACTGTACAGTCATAGTGACAGACCACAGCAATATTGACTACCGCCAGGTGGTAAGGCATTCAAGGTTAGTCCTGGATACGAAGAATGCCCTGAAGGGTCTTACCGGACCTAACGTCTTCCGGCTCTAAAGGCAACCCTATCCACAGTGTAACAGCGGGTCTCCAGACCTGCTTTTCGGTAGGGAAGAGGGGTTTCTCCTATGATACTCTACGGTCTCTTTCAGGATAGTGTCAATATTGTACTTAGGGTTGTAGGAAATAAACTGCCTGAGCCTCTCCAGGTTAGGCACCTTCCTCCGTATATCCTCAAAGTCCTCCCCATAGGCCTCCTCGTAGGAGATGTGCCGTATGGAGGAAGCGCTGTGGGTAATAGCCTTGACCTTTTCTGCCAGTTCATTTATGGACAATTCTTCATCACTACCCAGATTGAAGACATGCCCAAAGGTGGCAGGGCCACTCCCGACAAGGGTCTCTAGTAAACGGACCATTGCCCCTACCACATCCTTTACAGAGGCAAAACACCTCCGCTGGGTACCCGTGCCGAACACGGTGATGGTCTCGCCAGAGAGGGCCTGAGTAATAAACCTGGGGATGACCATACCATACCTCCCCGTCTGCCTGGGGCCTACGGTGTTGAATAATCTGAGGATAAGGATGGGCAGCCCCTTCTCCTTCCAGTAGGCCATGGCCAGGAATTCTCCGGCCGCCTTGGAGCAGGAATAACTCCATCGGTTAGAATATACCGTCTCCAGCTTAATACAATCTCCCTCTTTTAAAGGTACTTCGGAGTTC
>DATETB010000057.1:0-2527 GCA_035283825.1 Candidatus Brocadiales bacterium
AGGCCACTTTTATAGGCTTAAACCTGAACAGCTTCCTCGTCCTGGGCCAGGCCTCATAGGCCCCATGTATCACGGCCGGTATTACCGGGGAACCCGACCTGTGGGCTATCAACTCTATCCCTGGGTACAGCTCTCCAATGGAGCCGTCCCAACTCCGGGTCCCCTCGGGGAAGACCAGTACAATCTTCCCCGCAGCCAACCTATTTATGGCCTCCCTAATGCCACCACTGTCCCTGCCTCCCTCTTTCAATGGGAAGGCGTTCAGAGACTCTATGAGCCACCGGAACAGGGCGCTTTTATAAAAGAGGGGCTGTCTCGCCATACTGTGTATCTGGCGGGGTAGTCCTACTCCTATGAGAAGGGGGTCCATGTAACTCTGGTGATTACTTACGATAAGGACCCCACCCTGGCAAGGTATATTTTCCCTACCATAAGCCCTATATCTTAAAAGAGCGCAAACCAGAGGCTGGGCCAGGATACGTAGTAACCCGTACCAGAGGGCCCTCAACACCTCTTTCAGAAGCATATTTTACCTTACCTACCCTCCTCTTTGCAAGACAGTAAGTAGTAGGCAGTACGCAGTAAGCAGAAATCCGAATGTCAAAATCCAAATTCCAAATTTGGCATTTTTCGTCTGCCTAACTCCTTGCTGTTTACTAAGATGCCTCGGTGTTCAAATCTTCTTCAACAATACGTCCACTACCTCTTCTGGCGTAAGGTCAGTAGTATCAAAGTATATAAAATCCTCACCCATCTTCAGGGGTGATGCCTCTCTGGAGGTGTCTCTCGCATCCCTTTTTTTAAGTTCTTCCAGGACGCCCTGATAAGTTATTCCCTTCGTGGTCTCAATGAGTTCAAGGTATCTCCTCCGCGCCCTCTCTTCCACCCCGGCGTCCAGATAAAACTTTCTCTCGGCACCGGGGAAAACTACCGTGCCAGTGTCCCTCCCTTCGGCCACAGCACTTACACCCTCTGACGCCAGCCTCTGTTGCTCTACAAGCCTCTCCCTCAACGCAGGGCGGCTGGCTATATAGTGGACGTTCCCCGTCACCTCAGGGGTGCGTATTGTCTCGCTCACGTCTTTGCCGTCCAAAAAGACCCTGGTACCGCCCTCGGAATTCTTGAGTTCTATCTTAGTTTCCTGCAAGAGTTGCTTGAGAAGGGCTTCGTCCTTCATATTTACGCCCACCCTCATGGCCTTCAGGGTAAAGGCCCTGTAAAAGGCCCCTGTGTCAATATACCTGTAGCCCAGTCTCTTTGCCAGGGTCTGGGCGACGGTGCTCTTGCCAGAACCTGCAGGACCATCTATAGTTATAATCAAAGATGCCCACCCTTCTCTTATAGTATAGCGGAAGTAACTCCCGACTTTACCAAAAGGTTACTGCTATTTCAACTGATTTTTACGTCCTGTTTTCGGCCTTCGGCTTCCTATAGCCGATTGCCGACAGGTCGTTGTAAGAAAACCCCTTGATTTTTGGCAAGGGCTGGGGTATTTTCTTCGGGAGGGTGTCAATCGGAAAAGGAGGCCTTAATGGGATACATCTCAATAGATAGATTCTGGAAGGTAGTCATAGTGGCCTTTGTGGCCGGCCTGTACTTCCTGGGCTATGCCACCATCTCCAGTAGGGACGTCCCTATCCTCCCTATGAGGGGAGTGGTGGCCCTGCCATCCCTGGAGGCCAGTCCTCATGTGGAATGGAAACTTTCACCTGAGATGACTACCCCCGAAGAGGTCGTAAAATTTGTTAATTCCCGTGAGTTGCACAGTTTCCAGATACTCACAGACGTCCATCAGGGAGGCTGGCACTTTCACGTTATTTATGAGTAGTTAACAGGGGTACCAGGACGCACCCTGCAAGACCACACCTTCTACTAAAAGGAGCACCATGACAGGAGGGCCAATCCAGGGGCTTATAAGCCTTTACGAACTCATCCTCTTCGTGAGGATTTTCCTTAGCTGGATACCCCACGAGAGTGACCACCCGGTAGTTGAGTTTCTCCACAAGGTTACAGACCCTGTGCTGGAGCCGGTAAGGAAGGTCGTCCCTCCTGTAGCTAACATAGACGCCTCCCCTATAATCGTCTTCTTCGGCCTGGAGTTCCTCAAGCGTATCATCCTTTTTTGACCCGTTCGGGGGCAAACTACTCCCCCACAGAGGATACTACAATGAGACCCACACCCCAGGAGCTGGCAGGGATGATTGACCACACCCTGATAAGACCTACCACCACCCAGGGGGAGGTAGTCAAACTATGCCAGGAGGCCAGGGCCTATCATTTTTGTGCCGTCTGCGTCCCACCTATCTATGTGCCCTTAGCCGTCCAGCATCTCAGGGACACAGGGGTCAGGGTAGGTGCAGTGGTAGGCTTCCCACTGGGATACCAAAATCCTGAGATAAAGATGATGGAGACTGCCCTGGCTATCAGGGAAGGGGCGAGGGATATAGACATGGTAATGGACATTGCCGCCATGAAGTCAGGGGACTTCTCTCTGGTCAAGAGGGATATAGAAGGGGTGGTACGTACG
>DATETB010000058.1:0-4673 GCA_035283825.1 Candidatus Brocadiales bacterium
GGAGGTACAGGACTGTCTCACAAAGGCCATTGCCCAGGGTAAAGTAGTCCCTGTCCTCTTTGTCTCCAGCAAGAAGCTCGTGGGGATAGAGGAACTCCTGAAGGTGGTAGTGGACTTTATCCCCAACCCACTGGGTGTTACAAGGAAGGGAGTGGACTTAGAGAAGAACGAGGAAGTAACCGTAAGATGGCAGGAGGATGCGCCTTTTAGCGCCCAGGTATTTAAATGTATAACGGACCCCTTTGTGGGGAAATTGGTCTTCTTCAGGGTCTTCTCAGGGGTGCTGGACGGGGATTTATCTTTCTATAACACCCACACTAAAAAGAACGAGAAGGCAGGCCATCTACTCAAGGTCTTTGGCAAAGAACAACATGTAATACCCAGGGCCATTGCAGGGGATATAGTGGCCATAGCCAAGATAGAGACCATCAGCATCTCAGACACCCTGTGCAGTCCCAAGAAGCATATAAAATTCCAACCCATTACTTTCCCTACCCCTATGGTATCCCTGGCCGTAGTGCCCAAGGACCAGGGGGCGGAACAGAAAATCAGCGTCTCCCTGGCCAAGTTAGCCGAGGAAGACCCCACTTTTAAGGTCTCCAGAGACAGCCAGACCGGGGAGTTGGTCGTGACGGGTATCAGCAACCTCCACCTGGACATAATGCTTCACAGGTTAAAACGTCGTTTTGACGTAGAGGTTAATGCCCATGAGCCTAAGATACCTTACAAGGAGACTGTTACCATCAAGGCCGATGCCCAGTACAAGCATAAGAAGCAGTCTGGGGGCCGGGGGCAGTACGGGGAGGTGTACATCAAACTGGAGCCGTTACACAGGGGACAGGGGTTTGAGTTTGTCAACCAGATTGTGGGAGGAAAGATACCAGGGCAGTACGTCCCGGCGGTGGAGAAAGGGATAAGGGAGACCCTGGCCAGGGGTGTACTGGCGAGTTACCCCGTGGTAGACGTCAAAGTGTCCCTTTACGATGGCTCCTTCCATGCGGTGGACTCCTCGGAAGCAGCCTTTAAACTGGCCGCCTCTAAGGCCTTCCAGAAGGCGTTCATGGAGGCCAAACCGGTCTTACTGGAACCCATAGTAAACATTGAAATTACCTTCCCTTCGGAGTTTATGGGGGAGATATCCGGAAACCTTACGGGCCGCAGGGGACGAATCATCGGGATGGATACCATAGGGAAGATGCAAGTCATCAAGGCCTCCGTACCCATGGCTGAGGTTACCAGATATGAGACAGAGTTAAAGTCCATAACAGGAGGCCAGGGTTCTTACAGTATGGAGCTCTCCCACTACGACGTCGTACCTTCCCACGCCGCCCAGAACATCGTTGCCCAGGGCAAGAAGAAAGAGGAAGAGGAGTAGGGGCAGGGAAGAATACAGTAGTCAGTAGTCAGAATTCAGAATTTAGGACTACCGTTTTTTATCCTGACTTCTGAATTCTTAATTCTTGCCCCTGGCCCCTAACCATGACAGCCCAAGACCTATACAAGTTAGTCTTTGAGAAAGGCCCGGACGCCAACCTCCTCCTCAGTCCGAAGGGCCTGGTAACAGAGGCTAATTGCCTTGCCCAGAGGCTCTACGGTTTTAAAAGAGAAGAACTTCTGCACAGACCCCTGCCTACCATTCCAGAAGACCTCAAGGGGGAGTTCTTCCGCCTCCTGGAAAAGGTGAGGGAGGGGGAAGAGGTGGTGGATTGGGAGACCAGGAGGCTGAATAAGGGCAAAAAGGTACTGGAGGTGAGCGTCAGTATCTCCTTTGTGGGAGACGGCTCCGGTGGGTTCTTTGTGGAGAGCGCCCGGGACGTCTCCGGCAGGATTTCCTGGCGGGAGAAGATGCTGGAGGTGGAAAGGCTGGCGGCCCTTGGCAAACTCTCCGCCAGTCTGGCACATCAGCTTAACACCCCCCTGGCCGTAGCCCTCTTAAAGATAGAAAAGATAAGAGAGAATATCCGTGGGAACGATACCCTCTCCTCAGAGGTGGAGACCCTCAGGGAGAGTCTACAGGCCCTCAAACTCTCGGTCCAGAATACCCTGGGTTTTGCCAGGAAGCCCGTTCAGCAGAGATGGCCCGTGGACCTGAACGGCCTCTTAAAGGCGGTGTGCCAGTTTTATGAGACGGCCTTCAGGCATAAACAGGTTAGATGCACCCTTGATATATCGGCTACGGAAGGGATAAAACTCCATGCCAACCCTACTGAGATTGAGACGGCCCTCTCCTCCCTCCTCATGAACAGCCTTGAGGCCCTCCCACAAGGTGGGGAGATAAGGCTCAATTCCAGCATCCTGAACCTCAGAGAGGTGGAAGTGGTGGTGGTGGATAATGGCCCAGGGATACCTATGGACGTGTTCCCCCACATCTTTGAGCCCTTTTATACGACAAAGAAACTGGGTACGGGGCTGGGGCTACCCATAGTAAAAAGGGTAGTGGAGGAACACGGGGGCTACGTCCTGGCAGAGAGCCAGGAAGGTAGAGGTACCACAGTGGCAATGAGACTGCCCTATATCAGGAGCTAGAAATGAAAATGACAAATTTCAAAATCCAAATGACAAATGAAATCCAAATGTCAAAGTCCAAATTTTGGCATTTGAGCTTTGTCCTTGATTTGACATTTGGGCTTTGCCATTTGAAATTTGGGCCTTAACACTTGACCTCGCCGACAGGAGCTAGAATGGACCAAATCCTCATAGTGGACGACGACCCCCAGATGGTAAAGACCCTCTCAGAGGTCTTTGAGAAGGAGGGCCTAATGGCCATAGGGACTACTTCTGGCGAAGAAGCCCTTGAAAAACTCCAACAAGAACCAGGCGTGCAGGCCGTCCTGGCAGACCTGTTGATGCCGGGTATGGACGGTATGGCCTTGCTGGAGAAGATAAAAGAGCGTAACAGGGGAATACCAGTCTTCATTATGACCGGTTACGGGACCATAGAGTCGGCCGTAGAGGCGGTAAAAAAGGGGGCGGAGGACTACATCCTTAAACCGTTTGAGGAAGAACTCCTGAGGAAGAAGATACGTAAGGCGGTAGACGTGCAAAAATTAAAGAGGGAGGTAGAGACGCTCAGGTCCCTGGTTACAGGGGGGCAGGAGATGGTTGCTTCCTCTGAAAAGATGAGAAAGGTAGTGGAAAGGGCTGGCACCGCCGCCGTAAGCGATGCGCCCATACTTATCCTAGGGGAGACCGGGAGCGGGAAGGAGGTGCTGGCAAGGTATATCCATTACCGGAGCCCATACTCCCAAGGGCCCCTTGTGGGAGTTAACTGTGCGGCCATCCCCAGGGAACTCCTGGAGAGCGAGCTCTTCGGACACAAGAAGGGGGCCTTTACCGGGGCCATCAGGGATGCCCAGGGCTTGTTCCTTGCCGCCTCTCATGGGACGCTCTTCCTTGACGAGATAGGGGATATGCCTAAGGAACTCCAGCCCAAGCTCCTCCGCTCACTGGAGGAAGGCAAGGTCAGGCCGCTAGGCACCCATAAGGAAGTGGACTTCCAGGCCAGGGTCATAACGGCTACCCATCGCCCACTGGAAGAATTGAAGACACAATACCTCCGCCCGGACCTCTTCTACCGCATCTCCACCGTTGTACTGGAGATCCCTCCGCTCAGGGAGAGAAAGGAGGACGTACCTCCCCTGGCTACCCACTTCCTCCAAAAATTTTCTAAAAAATATAACAAAGATACGAAGGAATTCTCTACGGAGGCGCTCACCCTCTTGTCCAACCACCCCTTCCCTGGCAACGTCAGGGAACTGGAAAGGCTTATAGAAAACGTCCTCATATTCAAAAAGGGAGGTGAGAGGGTAGAAGCGGCTGACGTCCTGAAGGGGCTGGGGGGGGAGAGAGAGAAGGAGACGTCCACTACCAAAGAAAAGATGGGAGTAATGAGCCTCAAGGAACTAGAGAAACAGGCCATAGAGCAAGCACTCCTGGCATGTAATCATAATAAGGCCAAGGCCTCCCATCTGCTGGGCCTCTCCAGAGACAGGCTATATAGAAAGATGAAGGCATACGGAATAGTGCCTTAATTTAATACACTTGCACTCTAGTTTGTGTTATACTGCGACGCTAATTTGTGCCCTTGATTTACAAACGGCAGGAGTATTTTCAAGGGTTTTTGTATCTTGGCTTGTTTAATGCACTTAGAACAAGCCATTTGCCCATGCCTGTAGGGGATACTGGCACGGGGCTTGCAAGTTAGAATTGTGGAATGTGGAAGAGGATTGAGACCCAATAACTTTTACGGAGGGAGGGAAAAACCATGAAAAAGGTAGAAGCCATCATAAGGGTTGATAAACTGCATCCAGTGAAAGCCGCCCTGGAGGAACTGGGGTATCCCGGTATTACTGTGACGGAGGTAAGAGGCCACGGCAATCAGAAGGGCATAACTGAGATATGGCGTGGCAGGACGTTCAAGGTGGACCTCCTCCCCAAGGTAAAGATGGAGATAGTAGTCCCTGATGAGAACGCAGAGAGGATAGTTGACACTATCGTCAATGAGGCCAGGACTGGCAGTATTGGGGATGGAAAGATATTTGTGAGCACCGTGGATGAGGTCGTCCGCATCCGCACAGGAGAAAAGGGTAAACAGGCAGTGTAGGGGTTGAATATCTTCAACTCCTATTGCGGTGCAACCTTAATGTAGGGGCGACCCGGCGGGTCGCCCCTGC
>DATETB010000059.1:0-5239 GCA_035283825.1 Candidatus Brocadiales bacterium
CAAGGGAGGGGGCAAGTGGTGGATCAATCCAGTTAGCAAGGGCATCTGGCGCATGGGAACTGTTCCACCAAAGGAGGTGGAGTTCACGTCCAGCCTTAAGGATTATCCCTACGGGATTAACCTCCCGCCCATTAACAAAAAACTTGAGATACGATCACCCGAAAGCATCCAAAAGAGGGAGACATGGCTTGATCTCTGCGGCAGGTGTCACAGTGTCCGCTTCGCAAGGCTATGGTTGGAAAACCTTGACGAGTATATGTTTGAGGCATGGAAGCGGCAGGACGAGGCCCAGATGATTATGGACAGCGTCGTGGCCGAGGGGCTACTGGAACCCTCTCCTGAAGAAAGGGCCTGTTATCCTATGGGAGACGTCCTCGCAGATGCCCTTGGCCCTGGTGTACTTGGTATGGGTATCTACAAGGCATTTAAGGAGAAAAAGGGCCATGTAGCCGTTATAGGCCCAATCCTTGGGGTCTCTTCCCTGTTTTTCACGGGACCTGGCAATCCTAGTGCCATAGAAAAGTATTATGCAGAGATGTGGTTCTGGTACAAGCTCAAAGGCTACAAAGGCACCGCCCACGTCCAGCAGGACTATTCCTGGTGGTATGGATGGGCGCCCATGATAGGGCAACTAGCCCTAATTCAGGACGAGGCCAATAAGCTTAAGAGGTTGAAAGCGCTGGAGGGAAAAGGTAAGAAGTAGGGGTTGGGGAAAACTGCCGGTTAAACTCCCCCCTGGGTCGGGGGGTTCAATCCCCTCGGCCCTCCCCTATAATGCAGGCTTTGATAAAAAAACAGTTCGTTGGGAATGTGGCCATGCCACTGCCCAACCATCCAACCTGTAGAGGCGATTGGTTCTTTTTGCCTTAATAGGTTACGGAAACTTATAGGAGAAGAACTCATGCCAGTAAAGGGCTCCACAGATGCGGTTACCACGCTTAACCTAAAGAGTACAGTTAATGTGCAACCCACTGAGCTGAAATTACAACCCAATGGCAAGGTTACTATTGGGTTGCCAGCATTGAGGATAAGACTACCAGACATAAAGATGAAACTCTGGTTCTTGCCTTTTGTGAGCATAGGCGGTGTTGAGATAAGCACGGAACCCGTGAAGCTAGAGATTAACCTCTCCGAGACGGTGATGGTGGGGAAGATAGATAAGCCCACCTTCGTAGAAATGCTTACCAGTGGGGATGTGAAGGTCCGTGCTGACCTGGAGGGGGGTGGAACCTTTACTGGTGGTCCCATCAGCCTGCAAGCCTAGAAACCCCTGTTTGCAAGGTCTAAAGGATAAATAAGAGACCTCTGAAAAGCGTCGGAAAATCATCCTGGCCTACCTCAGGCAGAATCTCAGTCAAACACGGGATTCTTCAACCCTTCCACGTTAAGGGTCAGGAGTACGGGGGGGCACCTGCTAGAATTTTCAGGTGTCTCTATAATACGTACATCTACTTGACTTCCCTACCCTGAGGGGCTATCCTTTGGCCTTATTATTTATTGAGACCTCTGAAAATGTCTATAAGTACCTTTAATTCTTCCCCCTCCCTTGCCTGCCCTTGAGCGAAGCGAAGGGATGGGAGGGGGAAGGGGGAGGGGTGCCGGGCTGAGTCCCATAAATAGGGGTTTCGCAGAACTCTCTTATTGAGAAAAAATATGCGCGGTTTTATCCTGGCTGCAGACGTGGGCGGTACAAATATGCGGACTGCCCTCTTGGACGTGAAAGGGGAAGTCCTCAAGGGCCTAAAGAGGCCCTCCCTGGCTCATAAGGGGAGAGAGGCCCTTATTAAACGCCTGGTGCAGATGTTTCAAGACACCCTCAGAGAGGGCGGGGCAGACATACGTAAGATAAGGGGGATCGGGGTAGGTTTTCCAGGTCCACTGGACACTGAGCGTGGTATAGTCTTTGATCCCCCTAATCTAAAGGGATGGCAGGAGGTACATTTAAGGGATATCCTTGAGCAGGAGATGGGAAGGCCCGTGGTGCTGGAAAACGACGCTAACGCCGCCGCCCTTGGGGAGTACTGGAGGGGTGCAGGCAGGGGGACAAGGAGCCTGGTCTGCCTGACCCTAGGGACTGGGGTAGGGGGGGGAGTGGTCCTGGAGGGGAGGGTGTGGCATGGGGATAAAGGGATTGCCGGAGAGATAGGCCACATGACCCTGGTCAAAAATGGTCGCAGGTGTGGCTGTGGCAACAGGGGCTGTCTTGAGACCTACGGCTCTGCTACTGGGATAATAACCACAATGAAAGGGCTGCTTGAAAGACACCACGTCAAGCCAAAGGAGGCCATTACCCTGGAGAGGATGGGCAAATGGGCCAGGGCGGGAGATAGCCTGGCCCAGAGGGCTATAAAGGAGACCGGACTTAGCCTAGGGATAGGCATTGCCAACGTAGCTAACCTCCTTAACCCGGAGATAATTGTCCTTAGTGGTGGGGTAACCAACCTTGGAGAATACCTCTTTGGCCCCCTCCGGGAGGAGGTAAAGAAGAGAGCCCTCCCCAAGGCAGTGGAAGGGCTCAGGATTGTAAGGGCCGAACTAGGAGACAACGCCGGTGTCATAGGCGCTGCCAGGGCCTTGCTCCTTACGGTTGCACGAGGATGTAATGGGTAAAGTTGCCTCTCTTTGCCAAAAGGAGTAACCCCTTATCTGCCGGCCCTTTTGATGCCATGGCCTGGTACTCCTGGAGGTTGTGTACCCGTTCTCGGTTCACCTCTTTGATTAAGTCCCCTGGCTGGATTCCTGCCCGCTCTGCGGGGCTGCCCGGCTCAACGTCCACAACCACTACGCCCATCTCCCCATCGTAGCCAAAGCGTTTGGCCAGTTCGGGGGTAAGGGTATCAAGGGTCATGCCCAAGTTCTTGGTGGTCTCCTGCTGCGGCACCCCCCCCTTGGCAAGGAAGTCGGCAGGCTGCTCCCCAATGGTAACTGAGAGTTCTACCGGCTTACCGTCTCTCAGCGCCTTTACCGTTGCCACCTTTCCCACAGGTGTCTGAGCAACCGTATTCCGCAGATGATTGACGTCCCTTATCTCTCTACCTTCAAATTCCACAACAACGTCACCCCTCTGCATGCCAGCCTTTTCGGCAGGGCTATTGGGTGTAACGTCACCGATCAGTGCCCCTTGGTCGGCAGCTAAATTAAAGGACTTGGCCAAATCTGGCGTTACATCCTGAATGGCCACCCCTAGCCATCCCCTTGTTACCTTACCTGTCTCTATCAGGCTCTTCATAACCGCCCTGGCCATGTTGATGGGTATGGCAAAGCCTATGCCCTGGTATCCACCAGTACGGGTAAAGATGGCAGTGTTAATGCCAACCACCTCACCCCTGAGGTTTAACAGCGGGCCGCCGCTATTGCCAGGGTTGATGGCGGCATCGGTCTGGATGAAGTCCTCATACTCAGCAATTCTCATCTGAGAGCGGCCCGTGGCGCTTATAATGCCAGCCGTTACGGTCTGGTTAAGACCAAAGGGGTTACCTATGGCAATAGCCCAGTCCCCCGTCTTAATCTTATCCGAATCCCCCAGTGTGGCCACTGGTAGGTTCTCCGCCTCTATCTTTATCACGGCCACGTCTGTGGGCTGGTCTCTCCCTATGACCTTGGCCTTATACTCCTTCTTCTCCGTGGACAGGGTAACGTACAGTTCATCAGCCTCTTCTACCACGTGGTTATTGGTGAGGATGAAGCCCTTAGGGTCAACTATTACTCCCGAACCAGCACCCTCTTGACGGAACTCCTTGGGAAACTCCCTGGGCATCCTGGGTCGGGGGCCCCTATCAAACTCCTCTCCAAAGGGAAGGTCCCTCCCTCCAAAAGGAGGGTGAAATTTCTCAAACTCTTCCCCCTTCATTATCTTTACGGCCTTTACGTGTACCACCGAGGGTTTGACTTTCTCTGCCACCTCGTTGAAGAGTCTTTCAAAGAGCTGTGCAGCCTCTTCCAATTTAGCATCCGCAGCGAGGCATTCAGACCCTGGTGGTAACGCTGAAGGCATCCGGGCGGGAAATTGGGTATTACTAAGAAGGCCCGTTAGCAAGACCACCATACTTACTGCCAGGCCCAGAGACCTAAAAATCCTTATCATCACATTCTCCTTCTATGTACACTAAAGATGCAACGTGTGATCCGCCTCAGGCGGATGTCACACGATTACAGGAGCGTATTGTAGTACACCCCTATTTTATACAATAAAGCGTCAGTAGTTTGTTGCTTCGATATAATATCAAATATTTTTTAAAAAGGTAGGGGTATTTTAAAATCTTTTGTATTTGCTATAGACAATAGGTAATCCGCCTGAGGTGGACAAGGGGGAGATTTCCCCCTTACATTCCGGGTAAGGTTTAGACTAAAAAGTGTACCCCATGTCTGTATACTCTACAGTACAGCCCCCCCAGCAATTCCTATTGAAAGGGTGTGTAAAAAATGTTATGCTTTGTTATATTATTCTTCCCAACCTAAAGAGGAGCAAGCAGTGACAGAACAGACAGCAACCCCGGAAAGGGTTGATATACAAAAACTTAAGTCAGGCGGGTTCATCAAACAGACGCAAAAGGACCTCTTTACCGTACGCCTGAGGATGCCTGGTGGGAGGGTTACCCCGGAAAAGATGGCCAAGATTGCTGAGGTGGCAAAGAAGTACAGTCGTATGGGTTTTTGCCACCTGAGCTTCAGGCAATCCATAGAGATCATCGGTGTCCATATAGATGACTTTGACAAGGTGGCAAAGGAACTGGCCACGGCGGGGGTAAAGGTGGCCTCCTGTGGTCCCAGGGTCAGGGTGCCCACTGCCTGTGGCGGGTGTGAGTACAACCCCAATGGTCTCATGGAGACCCAGCATAAGGCCCTGGAGGTGGACGAGAAACTCTTCGGTACTCCCTGCCATCACAAGTTTAAGACGTCCTTCTCGGGCTGTCCCATAGACTGTGCCAGGACGACGGAGAACGACCTGGGCTTCCAGGGTGCGGTGGAGCCTCAGTGGGATGAGCCGCTGTGTACAGGATGTACCCTCTGTGCCAAGGCATGCATGGAAGGGGCCATAGTCCCAGACAAGGACGGTAAACCCATCTTTGACCCAGGCAAGTGCATCTACTGTGCGGATTGTATCCGTGCCTGTCCTACCAACTCCTGGAGGATAAAGCGGCAGGGGTGGATTGTGAGGGTAGGAGGCAAGCACGGCAGACATCCCCGCCAGGCGGAAGAGGTAGCCCGTTTCCTCCCCGACGAGAAGGTAATCCCATTT
>DATETB010000060.1:0-2721 GCA_035283825.1 Candidatus Brocadiales bacterium
GTGTTTGGCTTCCTCTTTGCCTGCCACCTGGATTTCATGTAGTTTTTCCTCCCAGGAAAGATGCATGTTCACAAGGGTGTGCTTTATAATGTTGGAGAAAGGCCCCTTTATAACCTGACACTTGGAGAAGGCCATAGGCACATCTCCTACGTCCCTTATATCCTGTATAAGCCTTACTAACTCAGGTCTTATGACCTGCCTCTTCCTCAGGCTTAAGGCCCTTTCTATTATTACAGCCAGGGCAACTACTGAACAAATAAGGAGCGGGTACATAACAGGCCCGCCGCCGACTATCCATTGCACTTCTAACTCCTCCTAAAAGAAATAAAAATTGAACCTGACGTCTATATATTCTTCCTTTACCCCGAAGCTAGAGAAATTGTCTAGATGGGTGGCCTCTATGGAGTCCTTTATCCTGGAGGCCAGGAGGTGGTTCCCTGCCTCTTGAACTACCTTGGCCTCTTTCACTACCCCTTCAGAGTATACCTTAAATTCTATTATTATAGGCTTATTTTCTTCCGTTTCCAGTTTCATTTCTTGCCGTGTCGCATACCCAAGGTACCAGTACCAGCTTATCCTGTCTCTTATGTGTCTGTAGTAAGGGGCGTACTCGTCTTTTCGTACAGTAAACGACGGCGAACCCTCTCCCTGGGCGTTAGCCTCTGCGGCATCCATCATTGGCATAATATCGCCCCCGGAGAGGCTCTTGGCATTAAAGCTCATAGCCACCTTTGGCTTCCCCCTGGCTGTGGTGGCCGTGGAGGCACGCCCTTTCGGCCTTTCGGCCTCCTTCGCCTTCCCTCTAAGCTCCCAGGGGGGTACATAGGCCAGTTCTTTGGTCTCTTTCTTACGGATAGGTATTAAGCCATCTTCCTTGACCTCTAGTTTCTTCAGCTCCTTTTCTAGTGGGTCTTCTTCCTTATCAGTCTGAGGCGGATTATCCCTTGTCGTTGGGTTCGTCTCACCCACTACGGGCTTTTCCGCATCGGCAAGGAGGGGGACATGCTTATCCTCTATTGGCGCCGGAGTCTCGGGCCTATCCGTCTGGCTGGCCAGCTTTTCGGCCTCGGGTGGTTCGGGTCTTCCTGACTCTGACCCCTTTAGTTCCTGAAGTGGCTTTTCCACCTCAGCCTCTGCCAGTTTTGGCTCCTGGGTAGGTGGTTCGGGTGCCGGCGCCTTTGCTTCGCTCAAGGTCGGGTCTTGGGGGGCTGGTGTTGCCTCCTGGGGGGTATCCGCCTGAGGTGGACCAGGCGTACTGGCCGCTACCTCTTCTCCCTTGCTTTCTCCTTCAGAAGCCCCTCCTTCTGCCTGGACACCCTGGGCTTCTTCCTTGGGGGTCCCTTCTGCTACAAGGGCTTGGGGGGCCGCTCCCTCTGGCGTCTCGGATGGCCCCTGGGCCTCCCCAGGAGAACCGCCCAGGGAGGGGGCCTCGGAAGTCCCCTCTAACCTTGGACGGTCATCACTTCCCCCCGGTATCGTGTCTCCGGCCAGCGTCCCTTTCTCTCCAACCCTTTCTGTCTCTACCTTAACCTCTTCATCTGTGGTACTTCCGCCGGTGTCCACAAACTGCAATCTCTTCTTTAAATCCTCTTTAAGGGCCTCTTGCCCCCCTTCTGGGAGCAGGGGTTGTTTCTCTTGCGCCGGTGGGGACACCTCCACCAGTTCCAGGGAGATAGGACCAGTATTACTCTCCCTGGTCTGCAAGGCCTTGGAGAGATACTGCCTTGTTGATTTACCTGCGGGGAGAAAGAGTATGACCAGGACGTGAACGAGGGCAGAACCCAGGATAATTAGCCCGAGAAGTTTCTTGCCCTCTATCGCTACAGACTTCTTCACTATCATGCGAAAGGGCCCTTTTAATAATCCTAAAGACTCCTAGAATTCTAAGACAATACTCCCCCTTTGTCAATGGATTTGTCTATAAGGTAGGCTGGATTGGTAGCTTAGTGTTGAAGACGTTAAGTCCTGCTAGAGGGCAGGGAAAGAATAAAGAATACAGTAGTCAGGGGTCAGCAGTCAGCAAACAGCAGTCAGCTTGCTGATTTCTGATTGCTGATAGCTGACTACTGACTTACGCCTTCTTTTTGAAGAGTTTGTGGCAATTGCCACAGGACTGCCTTGCCTTTTCAAACTCAAACTGGGCAATGTCTGTGGAGGATTCCTTGGCGGCGGTGCTAAACCTTTCTATCCTGTAGTGAAAGTCCTCCCTTAGCCTCTTGAATTCCTCTTTTTCGGGGCTGGTCAGCTTAGCGGTTGAGAGGTCAATGTTACACAGCTTGTGGGTGGCCATATCCAAGTCCTTCGCCAGGCTTGATGCCCTGGGAAGGTCTCCTGCCATAAGGGCGTCTTCCACCTTGTTTAGGAACTCGTCTAACTTCTTCATTGTAGATTTTACCTCAGGCGTGGCGGAGCGGAAGACATCCTCTCCGCAAACCACCGAACCTGTAATAATCAGCAAGGCCCCCATTCCACTTAGGGCTATAAGATAAAATCTCTTCATTTTTATCATCCTAAGACCTCCCAAAAATCTCCTGCAATAGCTTTAAAAAAGTAGTGTACGTAAGACAGATGGTTTTGTCAATAGGGCACCGTCAGAAGAGGTGGTGCATTTGCTTTTACTAAGGTGTTTGATATGATAAGGGCCATGCAGGGTAGTAGGGTACATATCATAATACTGATTGCCTTCTCGTCCCTCTTATATCTCCCCCTCCTGGGCAAACC
>DATETB010000061.1:0-2744 GCA_035283825.1 Candidatus Brocadiales bacterium
GGCTCATAAGATGCTAATGAAAAGACGGCTAAAGAAACGAATGGGCGGTCCCATAATATTCCCCAGCACCGGCACCTGGAAGATAGACCCCATGGCCACCAGGCTCAAGAGGAGAAAAGGGCTATAACTGCTGAAACGTTCATATCCTGGTATCATACTCCTGGGTAGCAGCCCCCTGAGGATGTGCGACCCGTCAAGGGGATAAAGGGGTATGAGGTTGAAAAAGCAGAGGGAGAGGTTGATGACCAGGCCCAGTCTCAGGACGTCGTAGAAATAGCTGTGCGGCACAAGGAGATGAAATCTCAGGGAGAGTTTGAAAAAGAGGGCCAGGAGAAAGGCCGTAAGGAAATTGGATAAAGGGCCGCAGAGTGAGACAAGCATATCGTCCCGAAGGGGATGTTTGAAGTTAGAGGTATTCACCGGGACTGGCCTTCCCCAGCCGAAGTACGCCAGGAAGAGGCAGAGGGTGCCGACGGGGTCTAAGTGGGCCATCGGATTAAGGGTTAAACGCCCTTCAAGCCTGGCCGTGGGGTCTCCCAGGCGGTTAGCCATCCAGGCATGGCTGAACTCGTGTACGGTGATAGCAATCGCTATCGCAGGTAAAAGTATAAATAATCCCTGGAAGTCTATGGATGTCCCCTTTTCATAAGATTCGGGCAGATTTTACCAATTCATAAACGCCTTGTCAACCCCGTACCCTTGAGGGGGGAGGGAAGGTTGAAAATCCTGAAAGTCCGCCTCGGGAGGACGCCTCAGGCGGGGCGGAGGTGTATCCCCCTCCCGCCAGGGGAGGGGACCTCCTTGGGTGGCCTGGCCAAATGACAATACCATGCCTGAAGTCTTGTCCGAACCTCAGATAGAAGGCTTGACCTTATTCCCCAGACCTTGTAATATCTCTACTAAAAGGGTGGCCAGTCATATAGCTGAAAGCAGACTGGGTTTGCAGAAGTATTTGGACAAGTTCATGCGGCGGCTGGAACACGGGACTAACTGTTCCAGTCACACGCTGAGGGCCTACCGAAAGGATTTGCTCCAGCATCTCGAATTCCTGCAGGAGCTGGGCTGTGATGGCCCGAAACAGGTAACTCCCCTCAATCTAAGAAAATTCCTGGTCCAGTTGAGAGGAAAGGACTACAAGACTACCACCCTCTCCAGGAAGCTGGCCAGCCTGAGGAGCTTCTACAAGTTCCTCTTCAGGGAAGGGATTATCGGAACTAACCCTGCCACAGTCCTCCGCTCCCCGAAAAGGCACAAGACCTTACCTAAGTTCCTTAGTCTCGCAGAAGTAGAGTCCATCCTGAGTGCCATTAATAAGGACAGTCCCAATCCGCTTCAGGCGGACAGGGACAGGGCCATCCTGGAAACCCTCTACAGCACGGGCATAAGGGTCAGTGAATTGGTCGGTATGGACGTAGCGGATATTGATACGTTCAGTGAGCTTGTGAAGGTGAGAGGCAAGGGGAAAAAGGAGAGGATAGTACCCATAGGAGGCCATGCCCTGGAGGCAGTAAAGGTGTATCTGGCCATCAGTAACAGGGGACAGGGGATAGGGGCACAAAAAGATAATAAGGCGCTATTTCTAAATAAAACAGGTGGCCGCCTTACCACCCGCAGTGTGGCAAGGATACTGGAGAAATACATGCGGCTCTCGGGGATAAGACAGCGCCCCTCCCCGCATACCCTGAGGCATAGTTTTGCAACCCATCTGCTGGATAGGGGTGCAGACCTCCGGGCAGTCCAGGAGATGTTAGGCCATGCCTCCCTATCCTCCACCCAGATTTACACCCACGTCACTACCGAGCGCCTGCGCCAGGTCTACCGTCTGGCCCATCCAAGGGCATGACTGAAGACAATGGACTATAGACCATAGACTAAATTCTTTTAGTCTATAGTCTAATGTCTAAAGTCTCCTTTTGGGTCCCAGGATTCTGACCCATCTGGCCACGGCCTTAATCTCCTCGGAGCTCAGCTCTTTCTTCCAGCTCGGCATCTTCCCCTTGCCATTGGTAATGGTCTGGATAATCTGTTCGTCGGTAATAGACTCCTGCCACTTTTTATCGGTGAAGTCAGGGGCCTTCAGGCTTTGACCTCTTTCGGTAGGTTTGCCTAGCTCCCCATGACATTTCTTGCAGTTAGCCTCGTAGAGCTTGCGGGCATCCACCTGTCCGTAGACTGTCTCCGAAAAAACCCAAAAGAGACCCGGCAAAAGAATCCAGTTTAGCAATCGCATCCTGGGTACCTCCTGTCTATGTCTTTCCCAACTTGCAAATCACATTATGGAAGGTCTTATTGGCGGCCTCCCAGTCCAGGTTCTTCATAAAGGCATCTATATAGGACTTGCGGTCTGAGCCAAAATCAATGAAGTAGGCGTGTTCATAGACGTCCAGCACAATAATAGGCACAGCCCCCCAGATACCGCCCTGATTGTGGACGTCGCAGGAATAATTGTGGAGTCTGCCATCATTAACGTCAAAGGCCAGCACCACCCAGCCACGGGCGGCCAGTCCTGCAGACTTAAAATCCGCCTCCCATTCCTCATAAGAGCCGAATTCCTTCTTTATCCTATCCACGAGTGGTCCTGCGGGCTTCCCATCCCCTCCCAGCACGCTAAAGTAGGCCTCGTGCAGATACACCCCATTAAGGGCAAAACTCTGCTGTCTCTTTAGCTCTCCAATCTCGCTGTAACTGGCATTAGCGGACGCCTTGTCGGCCTTTTTTATCTTGTCTTCTATCTCATTGCTCTT
>DATETB010000062.1:0-5355 GCA_035283825.1 Candidatus Brocadiales bacterium
CAGGGCATAGAAAAACTCCCCGCTACTCTGGTTCAGTATGGCGGCCTTACTCCACTTCATCCTCTTCTTGAATAAACCTTCATTAATCTCCTGGAACTCCCTTTGTTCCTCCTCCTCCATCTTGTAGGCCTTGATGATGCGGATGCCTGCCAGTATCTCCCTTAGTGCCTCTGTCAGCCAGCCCATCCGTTCCAGGGTAGCCTTGCCGTGCTTCCGTATCTTTTTACCTAAGAATATGACGGGGAAGAGCATTACCGGCAGTCCAGCCAGTACCAGCAGGAAGAGTTTGCCGCTGAAGTAGAGTGCCAGTACCAGCCCGCACAGGAGCCTGAGGGGCTGGAGCATCACGTCCTCAAATAGTATTACGATGCCTACCTGGGTGAAGTACAGGTCATTTGTTAATCTGGACATAAGCTCCCCGCTCTTCCTGGCCTCAAAGAAACTCAGGGATTGGGGTAAGAGGCTGGCGCATAGGCGGTTACTCAGGTCTACGTACACCCTCCACATGACAAAATGTTTGAGGTAATCCTGTGCGTATCCAAAGAGGAATATCAGTGGGGCAAGGGCGATGGCCAGGAGTCCTATGCCTTTATAACTGTTAGTATGTCTCGCCCAGAACGTACGCAACCCCTCTGGAATAAATTGCCTGAGGTAGTCCCTGATACCGTCTTGTTGGGGATTCTTCTGAGGGGCAGCACTATCTGGTCTTTCTGTGGTGGGAGATGCGGTGTCTGCCGGAGGTGAGGGGAGCGTACTGCTCTTTGAGAGTTTGTCCAAGACAGGCTTAATGAGGACAAGCTGGGCCCCGCTGGTGGCCGTGTAGAGGAACATAAAGACCAGGGCGAGAAACCACTCTTTCCAGTAGGGCCTGGCGAAGGCTAAGAGTCTTGTACACTCACCGAACATATCAAGTAGACTATGGACTTTAGACTATGGACTAAAGCCTAAAGTCTTTCCCTCATGGTTAGGGTCTGCGGGGGACAGTAGGTAGTAAGCAGTAGGCAGTAAGGAGAAGGCCAAGGGCAATGTCTTCTGCCTACTACTTACTGCTTACTGCCTACTCCTGGTCTTCCGGACAGAGCCAGTGCACCTTGGATTCCCCCAGCTTCTCAATTATCTTGCCGTACTCCTTTTGAGACAGCTCGCCCAACTGTTTCCCCGTTCTTTTCACGGCCTCATTGAATTCCTGGGCCTTTTCCGCCATGTGGTCGTGGGTTTCCTTGGAGCCGCCGTAGATTAAGAAATCCTCCCCCTGGGTAATCCTCTTGTGCCCGTCCTTGCCATCTAACCCCAGACCGAATAGGACTGTCTTCTTTTTCAAGTCAACGCTCCTACGAAGAAAATGGGCTAACTATCTCATTGTATCCCAGCTTCTTAAAGCCAAGTAGACGGCGTTTATTACTGGGGACTATTATGACCTCGTACACCTTGCTCTTGAGGGATACATCCTCCTCCCCATCGCAAAGGATTACCTCGTAAGAGACCCCCCATTGGTTGGTATCGGCAGGCTCTCTAAAATCGTTGGCGATTATGCCTGCCAGTTCCGATGTCTCTGGCAGTAAGAAGGTTACTACTATCCTGTTAGTGTGTAGCTGACGGCTCTTGAAGCAGAGGACGTCTGCCTTAACCCCTGAGGCAAACTCACTGACCACGCTGGCCAGGTCTTTCAACTCCACAGGGTTCTCCTTCAGGTACACCCAGTACTTCTTCACCTTCTGCACCGCCTGGGGTTGACTCTTATCCCAGGCATACTGTAGCCTGTAGAGGAGTTTCTTGCCTGCCCTCTCCACGGGGAACATCTCATCCCTGGGGACGTTGGGGTCTGCCCAGAACTTGGGCTCTACCTGGCTTGCCTCCTCTACCGGGTATAGCCAGTATCTTCGGTAAGGTATCTCCTCAAGGTAGTAATCCTTGGGCATGCCCATTTTCCCGTGGATGGTCTCCATAGTGAGTCCAAGCATACCATCCTGGAGGTGTTCCTCCCCGATTAGTTGAGAGGCCGTAAAGAGCGCCCCAAAGAATGCCATTACAGCAAAAATCTTTAACCTATTCATTATTTAAGTCCCTCCTATAAACCGCTCCTTATAGCATATTTATACCATTATGTCAAACCTTGTTCTTTTGGAGGTTTGTAGGGGCATCCACCTCAGGCGGACTCACCACAAAGGACGGGGCTGAAGCCCTGTCCCTACTTTTTCAAAGATATAAGGGGTCAAAGCCCCCTTATCACCCCCAACAGAAAGTTCATCGGGCAAGGGGTGGAGGGGGTGGGTGAGGTTTTAGTTTCAGTGGGGTTATTCCCCGTCCGCTGGATTTTATTGTTGGGTGGTTCTTCGCTTAATTACTTTTTCAATAATCTGTTTTACAAATTCTGGAATTGTTTGTCCTGATTTACTAGCATCTCTCTTCAATTTTTCATATTGTTTCACTTCTTTACCCTGCCATATCAAATCAGCACGCCGAACTTGGTGCATAGCAACATGTGAATAATCTCCTGGGTATGCCCAATAGCAAGAAAGGCATATTTCTTTGTTTTTTAGTGTCTGCCAATTTTCACAGTGCTCACATGACCACGATTTTGCCCTATTCGCTGAACCTGACAGTAACATGAATTCGTCTGGATTAGACTCAGCACTTTCTCCATCGCCCCCCACTTCATACGGCACACGATGGTCTATTTGAAGCCCACGTTCATCCATGTCTTCAAGATAGATGAAGCACTTGCATCCGTACTTCTCGATGAGAAATTCTTTGATTTTTTTGGAAAGCCCTGTACGCCCTGACAGCTTTCTGAATCTCTTCTTGCTTACATCTCCAAACCGATATGCCGCAATTTTCCTGCCGTCTGAACCTGTTACACGAAAAGTCTCAAGTGGAATACCATGTTCTCGGGCGTCTCGAACTGCTCTCGGTGGATGATTATACCCGTATTTTTCCTTTAATTCTTCTGTTGTGATATGTCCATGCCCTAAAATATGGTCAATAACAGTTTTAGGACGTTTTGCAGTAACAGACCTGCAAGGCTCAAGAAATTCTTTTGGATATTTTTGCGGCATAGCGGCCTCTTGACTCCATCAAAATAAGTTGTTCAGTCTCGCGTCTTCTGTGAAAATACGGTGAAGCTGCAACCTCTACGGCCAAGCGTGGCGATAAATATAATGACTCAACAGTGATAGCCTCTCGTCTAAGTAATGTTGCTTGAGACGATTGTCCAGCTTCCAATTCAATTAAAGTGAGCGAAAGACTCTTCGGCAAACGAGTGCCGAAGGTCTTATTGCCTGTCCGTCCATCATAACTAACAGCATAACGAATATTACGGGTATTTAACTCTCCTAATGCAATTACAAACTCATCATACAATATTCCTTCAAAATAACGAGAATCCCTGTCACCACATACTCCTTGATAAGGAGGGTCCATATAAACAACATCGTTCTCATTGACATTTAATAAAACATCCTTGTAGCCAAGTGATGATATTATAGTTCTTCCTTTCAAAAGATTGGAAACGCCAAAGATATTTTCTCTCATGGTTTCGGGCTGTGTGCCGTGACGCCTCTTGTCGGGACTTTGATTAAAGAGTCCTTCAGCATTGTAACGCACCGAACCTTTTACACAACGTGCAAGCAAATAAAGAAATAATCTAGGATCTCTTGTACGATTGAAATCTTCTCTAACCCGATAATAATGTTCTATGGGGTCATCGTGCTGCTGATTCCATAGTGTTTCATAGAAATCAGCTATTTCAGCAGGGTGATTAATAATGAGTCCAAGCAATTTAACAAGTGGTTTGTTTAAGTCATTTACCCAATACGCGTTCGCTCTGCCTCTCGCAGCGCAGGCTATTGAAATAGCAGCCGTTCCGGCAAAAGGTTCTACAAGTCTCGTGAATTTATTAGGAAAATATCGAAGAATAGTTGGTGCAAGAGTTCTTTTGCTTCCCTGATATTGTATTGGATGCGGAACTTTCATATCATCCCTTCCATTCACTTTTCAGGCTTTGATTATATTATACACACAATAAATGAATGAGCAACGATACAAGCTTTCTGCCGGCCTGTTTATAATATCAATTATCACATAGTATGGTGACCTAAATATAGGAAGCCTGTTTTGATAGATGATGTTGCAAAAGACCTTGAAATATTTTTGAAGCAAAAGGCTACACAGATAAACATGAAAATTGAGGCACTTGAAATAATGCCTGATCAAATTAAATGCATGAGGGCTAGCAGAGAAATCCGCCTCAGGCAGACTCGCCACAAAGGACTGAAGCCCTGTCCCTACAACTTGGCAGGGGCAAGTTGGAAACCCGCCATGTTTGGGGTGGGCCCCACCCCTACAGAACCCTTGTTTTCTGGCTTACGGGGGAGTTTCTTTCTTGAGGTTATTGTAAACAATTTGCCCGTCCAGGACGGTCATTACTACCGCGATGTCCCTGATTTCTTCCCGCAGGCAAGCGGTTGGGTCATGAGATAGGACAACCAGGTCTGCCAGCTTGCCCGGGCGGAGGGTCCCCTTAGAATCTTCCTCAAAGGAGGAATAGGCCCCGGCCTTTGTGTAGCATGAGATGGCCTCCATGGGGCTGATACGGCTCTCATGCACGGGGTGGTTGACTGCGGAATGGATGCCGTAGATAGGCCCTGGGGGCATACCGTCTGAGCCAAAGACAAGGGGGATGGCCCCCCTTAGAAATTCGGCCAGGGGGTTCATCCTACGCCACCTGTCCAGTCCGAGCCTCTTTTGATACAGTCCGCCCGGCTGACCCCACATGGAGACGAAGTTAGGCTGGGCCGATACCGTAAGCCCCAGTTTTTTTATCCTCTCTATTGCCCCCTCAGGGACAAGCTCGCAGTGCTCCATGCGGTGTCTGTGCCCCTTCACTGGATACCTCTCCAGTATCTCTTCCATGACGTCCAGTACAAGCAATATTGCCCTATCACCAATGGCATGCAGGGATAACTGCTGGCCAGCCTTGTGGAGGGGGACCAGCGCCTCCTTCAACCCCTTCTCTTCCCAATAGAGTTGGCCCAGGTTGTCTGGTTCATCCGTGTAGGGTTCCAGGAGGGCGGCACTATGCGCCCCCAGGGAACCATCGGTAAAGAATTTCACTGCCCCTGACTTCATGGAGGGGGACATCTCCTCCTTTGGATACCATGCTACCCCCGTCTTTTCATCCCAGGTAGGACAGAAATAGGGCCTGAGGAGTAACTTCCCCGTCTCGGCGAATTTCTTTATGAGAGAGAAGTTAGAGCTGATATGGTGTACCGAGGTTATCCCCAGGGCAATCAGCCTCTTCTGCACCTCCTCCAGGGCAGAGAGCATCTCTTGTTCAGAAAACTCCAGACAGGATTC
>DATETB010000063.1:0-4417 GCA_035283825.1 Candidatus Brocadiales bacterium
ATATCTCAAAGAGGAAGTTCCTGATAATCCTGGAGCCACAGGGGGTGTGGCTGACCTCGGGGTGGAACTGGACGCCGTAGAAGTCCCTGTCCTTGTGTTTTACTACTGCATAGGGACAATTCGCGGTGTAGGCCAGGGATATGAATTCTTCAGGCAGGTCACTGACCTGGTCTCCGTGGCTCATCCAGACTGTCTGGCTGTCTCCAATATGACTGAGCAGGGTAGAAGGGTGGGTAATGGCCAGGTGGGCCCGTCCGTATTCCCTGCCCCTGGAGGCCCTGACATGCGCCCCCAGTAGTTGGCAACCTATCTGCATCCCGTAACAGATACCAAGGATGGGGACGCCGAGTTCTAGTAACCCTTTGTTGCATACCGGGGCACTGTCTTGATAAACACTGGCAGGCCCGCCGCTGAGGATTATCCCCCTGGGTCTTAAGGATTCTACCTCCTCAAAGCTGACGTTGTAGGGGACAATCCTTGAATATACGTTGTTCTCCCTCACACGGCGGGCGATGAGTTGGGCGTACTGGGAGCCGAAGTCCAGGATGAGGATGAGGTCTTTATGTGTGGTTAACTCCGTTAACATCTGCATACACACCTGGAATTCAGAATTTTCTATTCTCTATTCTGTATTCTGTATCTACTTATGCCGGCCTTCAGTCCGTCTCCCTGAACCTAGTATGGTTCAGGGCCTTAGGCGGATTTGCGGTACTTCTTAGAAGAAAGCAGTGGCACTGTGCCCCTTATCACGTCAGGGGTAACCAGGTAGGTAGAGGGTATTCTCTGGGAGGGGAGGTGGTACATGGCATCCAGCATTAACTCCTCAAAGATAGACCGCATGGCCCTGGCCCCTGTGCCCCTTTCTATGGCCTTCTGAGCTATCTCCTCCAGACCCTCAGGGGTGAACTCCAGCGTGGCCTTCTCCATATCAAAGAATTTCTGGTACTGTTTGACCAGGGCGTTACGGGGCTCCGTCATGACCTTGACCAGTTCTTCTTTATCAAGGGGCATAAGGGGGGCCATTATATGGAGCCTCCCTACAAACTCTGGTATCAAGCCGTATTCTATCAGGTCTTCGGCCTTCACCCTAGAGGTAAGCTCCCCTTTGGGAAGCTCCGTGGTCTGACTCTTCTCAAAACCTATTGCCCTCTTGCCAATCCTGCGGCTGATTATGTCTTCTATCCCGTGGAAGGTGCCGCCACAGATGAATAATATATTGGTGGTATCTACGGGTATAAACTGTTGTTCAGGGTGCTTCCTGCCCCCTTGAGGCGGGACGTTGGCCATGGTACCCTCCAGCATCCTTAAGAGGGCCTGTTGCACACCCTCTCCTGAGACGTCCCGGGTGATAGAGGGGTGAGGTCCTTTGCGGGCTATCTTGTCAATCTCATCAATATAAACAATCCCCTTTTCCGCATACTGGACGTTATAACTGGCGTTCTGGAGGAGTCTCAATAATATGTTCTCTACGTCTTCGCCTACGTAACCCGCCTCCGTAAGGGTGGTGGCGTCGGCTATGGCAAAGGGGACGTTCAGGAACTTGGCCATAGTCCTGGCCAGGAGGGTCTTTCCTGAACCAGTGGGGCCTATGAGAAGGACGTTGCTCTTGTCTATCTCTACGTCTTTTGAAGCACCTGTTATCAGCCGCTTGTAGTGGTTATAAACTGCCACGGCCAGTATCATCTTGGCCTTTTCCTGGCCTATTACGTACTCGTCCAGGTGTGCCCTTATGGCGCTGGGGGGCGGTATCTTTTCTATGAGCTTCCCAGTGGGGGTCTTTTCCTCTTCTTTACTCTTGAGGAGAGACTTGCACGCCTCCACACAGTCATCACAGATGTACACGTTGGGATTGCCCTGTATGAGACGGTTTACTACCTCATAACTCCTGTTACAAAAGGAACAAGCCTTTCCTGTCTCTTCTTCTTTCTTTTTTGCCATATCCTATTTGACTGTTATCGTAAAAAGGGTTGCTGGCGTATAGGGTATCTGGTCCTGGTCCTGAATGGCAGTGGGCAGTAGGTTTAACTGTTCTTGTACGTCACTCATAACTACGGGATAGGGATAACTGCCGATCCACAGGACATCATCTGCACGGATGGAATAATCCGGCGTCTCCCCAGGTGCGGAGACGTTTACTACCCTGGAACGTCTCTTTTCAATGGCCATCTCCAGTAGGACAGGCTTACCTGCCCTGAGAACGGTCATCTGTACCTTCCTACCCACAGGGGCAACCTCCACATCCCTCTCAACGAAACCAGGGTCAGAGATACTTTTACCCTCGTAAGCCACTATGACGTCCCCAGCTTGGAGACCCGCCTTCTCGGCTGCGCCCCCCCCCTTCACCTCCCTGACGAAGATCCCATTTTCTTTGGCCGTCTGCTGAAGCTCCACCCCTGCCCTTTCCTTACCCCCCGTGGCACAGCCAGCACAAAGCATCAAGATTAGTACTAACCGTGGTATCCTGTACATAAAGGTATTATAAGTCATTTAGATAGAAAAGACAAACATCTTTTAGGGGGGTAAGTTTCCAGTTAAGTGTGGCCGAAAGACTCAAAGCCGTTCTTGTAGTCAGGTAAGACTATGTAAGGGGGCTTCCACCCCTCGTGCCAGGGCTGACCCGTCCGCCTTAGGCGGAGCGGGGCAGGACGCCTATGCAGACCTTCTAAGACTCATACGAACTGGAGAGGGAAAAACTACTGGATGTCACTTTACACAACAACTTAATCCGTCAAGTTTGATACTGACTAGGACAGACTAGAGAAAACAGAACCATCCTATTAAATTTGAGTTTTTCACGGCCTTTTTCCAGAGGATTCACGACCACAAGCAGGCCGATGTCCTTACCCAGGTTGTATTCCAGGAACAAAACCTTCCAGAAATAGTCGGTTCTTAATACTTGAACACCCTTTGACATTCCCCCTCAGGCTGGTAAAATCTGGTCATGCTCAAATACATCACCACAGGAGAGTCTCACGGTAAGTGCCTGACTGCAGTGGTGGAGGGTCTGCCCTCTGGACTCAGGATAGCCGTTGAGACAATAAACGGGGAACTGGCCCGCCGACAGGGGGGCTACGGGCGCGGGCCCCGCATGAAGATTGAGAAGGACACGGTAGAACTCCTGTCCGGTACACGAAAGGGCCTCAGCATCGGCAGCCCTATCACCCTCAAGATAAAAAACCTGGACTATACCATAGAAGACCTCCCCGAGCTTACCAGGGCCAGACCTGGACATGCTGACCTGGCGGGGGCCATGAAATACGGCTTCCACGATATGCGTAACGTCCTTGAGCGGGCCAGCGCCAGGGAGACCGCCGCCAGGGTGGCCGCAGGCGCACTGACAAACACACTCCTCAAGGGATTCAATATCAACGTACTGGGCTACGTAGTGGGCATTGGGGGATTCCTGGCTAGTCCCGTCGCCAAAGACCCACAGGAACTACGGCGGTGCCGGGACGCAAGCCCCATTTACTGCCCCGATAAACAGGCAGAAGAAGGGATGCTAAAGGGTATAAAGGAGGCCGAGAAGGCAGGTGATACGGTAGGGGGGATAATAGAGGTGGTGGCCTTTGGGGTGCCACCAGGACTAGGCAGTTATGCACAATGGACGGATAGACTGGACGGTAGGCTGGCAAGGGCCGCCATGGCCGTCCAGGCCATAAAGGGGGTGGAGATAGGACTGGGCTTTGAGGTGGCGGAGAGGCCAGGCAGCCAGGTACACGACGAGATATTCTATGATAAGTCTAAAAAAGGTCTAACTGGTGGATTCTACAGGAAGACCAATAATGCAGGTGGCCTTGAGGGGGGCATAACCAATGGAGAGCCGTTAGTCTTAAGGGCCGCCATGAAACCCATCCCCACGCTGAGGATGCCCCTGGCCTCAGTAGAGTTAACTAGCAAGAAACCCATGGAGGCAGATACAGAGCGCTCGGATGTCTGCGCCGTCCCCGCCGCCTCCGTGGTACTGGAGGCAGTGGTGGCCTTTGAACTCGCCTCTGCCTTTCTGGAGAAGTTCGGGGGGGACTCTATGGAAGAGGTAAAGAGGAATTATGCGGGCTATCTGGGACAGATAAAGGGTTTGTAGGGGCACGGCATGCCGTGCCCCTACCTGCCCTTAAAAATAGGGTCTAAAACTAGGGAGAAACGTTTCATGCACAGAATAGGCATCATTGGCGGTAGCGGGCTTTACGATATAGAGGGCATCAAGGACATAGAGAAGGTAGAGGTGGATACCCCCTTCGGCAAGCCTTCCGATGCCTTTACCATAGGGAAGCTGGCGGGGAGGGAGGTGGTCTTCCTCCCCAGGCATGGCGCTGGACACACTATCATCCCCACCCAACTACCCTTCAGGGCCAATATCTATGGGATGAAGAAACTGGGGGTGGAGCAGATTATCGCCGTCAGTGCGGTGGGGAGCATG
>DATETB010000064.1:0-2284 GCA_035283825.1 Candidatus Brocadiales bacterium
CGAGCCAACGGCTCGCCCCTACCATCTATCCCCTTATTGTAATGGCGGAGCTTGCTCCGCTAAATCATAGAGGAAGTGAAAAGGCTTATACTGCCAGGCCTCAAAGAGGGCCTTCTGGTCGCTACTGTGGGGATGGGGAATGCCGTCTTCCATAACAACACCACTCTCCCCAGGGGGTAGGACGTTTACCGCCTCTCCGCCCAGTTCCACCACCTGTTGGTAGGTGCCATGACTCTCTATCCTCTGTGGTACTGCCTTAAGGTCTTCAAGGCTCAATTTTTCCTTATCTACTACCGAGGTTATCTTCGCCACCCGGTGTCTGCCTACCCAGGGCATATTGTCCCCGTTAGGCCAGTCTCTGGAGGGTTTGTTGTTCCAGTTGACGAGGAGTCCGCCTGGAGGGTTTATCCTGTGAGGTAGCCACTCCTGCGGTATGAATCCCCTCCACTCCTCCAGTCCAGTACCAGAGAGGGGGAGCCTCGGGTCTGCCCCAGGAGGCAGTATCCTGTGCATCCCCGTATGCCAGTAACCAATCTCCCCCGTGGCCGTGGCGCAAAATAGATTATAGCAGAGAGGGACGTCCCTTGCGGCCCTTTCAAGGTCTTCCAGGTTCCTGGCCCTGTTAATGCACAGGAAGGCCCCCAGTGCCTGCAACTCTTCTTTCCAGAAGGTCCTCTTGTGGCTGAAGGCCCGCCCTTGTTTCTGGAGAAAGACAGGGCCGTGGACGCTCCTGTAAAAGGTCTCCCTGTGAGTCTCCCCACCCTTTATTTTGAAGACTTCTTCTCTAGGTTCCAACTCCAGCCATTTCCCTTGAAAGAGATACCTGGTAGGGTCCTCCGGGTTTAGTTCCTCAACAAATACGTCCACGTTGTCAGACAACCCGCTGGTCACCGTCCAGGCAATATCTGCGTTTCTTCCAATAAGCACAATGGGTACCCCTGGGAAGGTCATACCAGCCACGTCAAATCCGCCGCCATGGAGGTCTATCTCGTAGCCTGGCTGGGGACCATCCAGCCCCATCTGGGGACAGCCCAGGAGCATGGCCTTACCACTGGCAGACCGTTGGGGCGCCACCAGGACTGCGTAGCTGCCCAGTCTCTTTGGTAAACCAACCCAAGCCTCAGCCCGCTTATCTGCGTACTCCACCTTATCTGGACTAAAGATGTAGGGACAGGGCTTTAGCCCTGTCCAGGGTGGACAGACCTGAAGGTCTGTCCCTACGTTCTCTACTACGTCAGTCTTGTCTTTAGAAGGCAAGGAGGCAATGGTAGTAGGTGCCGAGGGGTCGTTCAGTGGGTATCTCCTGTCAAATTCTTCCTTACCCAGTCTCTTCAACTCTTCCAGATTTTCCAGTTCCTTTCCCCCGAACTCCCCGAATCTCCTGCCAGCCGCAATCATCACTGTCAGGCAGTCCGTTACCTTCCACGGTTCGTGTAATGTATCTCCACCCGTGGCAGACCGGGACTCCAGTGGCAAGACGTCCCCTTTGCCAGCCTCCGCCCGCCAACGGTTTATCCCCTTTGTATAGGCCACAATTGACTCCCTTACTTCTATATTTAAGGACTGGAACTGTCGGGCGAGTTCATCTTCAGTATAGGATTCCCTGCGGGCAGCCATATCGGCAGGGAGCATATCTGGCCCGAAGACCTCGGCCAACTCGCCCCGGGCCTCCCTCCTGGAGAGTTCCAGTTGGGTCAGGCGGTCCTGTGCCACCACGTACCCAAACGCCTCAAAGAGGGCAGAGGCATTGGGGGACTTCAGGTGAGGTACCCCAAACTCGTCCCTGAGGATTAGTACCTCTACGTCTCCCACCTTTAGCCTGGACCAATCCTGGGCCTTACAGGGTGGGCAGGATAATAAAAGGAGTGCACAGAGGAGGAGGGGAATCAAGGTATTCATGCTATTTTATAATGCAGGGGCGAGCCGGCGGCTCGCCCCTACGCAGAATGACACGCACAATGGGAGCAACTTTATGCAGGTCTCCGTTAACTGGTCTTTACGGCAAAGAGTGAGTCAAAGAATTCCTTGAGCTTGGTCATGGCCTGTTCAGAGAACATACCCACCAGCCCGCTAACCCCGGCAGTGGAGGCCCTCATGAGGTCTATGTCTGGATACTTTGCGGGTATGTTCATACTACCGCCCGAAAAGGCGATGAGTCCACCCCTTACCAGAAAATAAAATATAAGGGCCAACAAAGCCCCATATATTGGGCGGAAGAGGAGGGCCAGATATACTGCTTTGGTGTCAGAACCCCTCTCCACCCCATCAAAGATGGATTTAAAAC
>DATETB010000065.1:0-6861 GCA_035283825.1 Candidatus Brocadiales bacterium
GGAGGCGGCCAGGCTTTCAGGGATAAACGTCAAGGGAGTGAAGTTCTGGGTCTACGTGGTTAGCGGGATGTTCGCAGGGATATGTGGGATTATCCTTGCCAGCCGTTTGGGGTCAGGAGACCCTAAACTGGGCCTCATGTATGAACTCATCGCCATCGCCGCCGTGGTACTGGGTGGCACCAGCCTCATGGGAGGCAGGGGCTCCGTTATAGGCACCGTCTTTGGCGCCCTCTTTATGGGGATACTGGAAAATGGACTCCTTCTCAAAGGCGTCCCTACCTTTTATCAATGGGTGGTAAAGGGGCTGGTGATACTGATAGCAGTAGTGATTGACCAGTTGAAGAGGCGGTAGTGGTTGAAAACATTCAACCCCTACGCATTTGGCAGGAAACTTCAAGCTAAAAGAGACTAGAAGAATCCAAATGTCAAAGCCTAAATGACAAATAAAATCCAAAATCCAAATTTCAAAGAAAATTCCAGGCCAAAAACATCTGGCATTTGAACTTTGACATTGACTTGACATTTGAGCTTTGGAATTTGGATTTTGCTACAAATTGGGCGTCTCTACTATATTAGTCGGTAGGGGGGATTTGACAGGGATGAACCGTACGGAGGGGTTCGTGCCTTCGTATCTGAAACCAGGGACCTCACTGGTAAGACCCTTGAGCGTTTCTAAAGGTTTCATCTCCAGGGCCAGGCCCATACAGGTATGGGCGCAGGCAGGTGGTATCCCCTGCTGGACCAGGGGATAACAGCCAGTGCATTTTTCCCATCTGGGGCTGTATTCATCCGGTGGCTCCGGGTTACGCCTTGGTACATGATAAGGGCACTCCTTCTCGCACAGGCCACACTGTATACAACGGTGCTTACTGTAATCTCCCCTCCCCCACTTCCCAAAAATGACGTCGTTGTATATTACCAGACCATCCTCCAGTAGCCTCCCATCCGACATTATTAAATGGTCTGGTATCTCCTCTTCCCTTGTTGGGGTGATGACTACATAGAATTTACCGTCCCTTTCCTTTATCCACGGCTGGCGTTTTATCCATTCAGGGTCTCTCTTGAGGTATCTCTTAGTCGGACAGGCCTGGGCGCAGGCAGGCTCCTGGCAGTGGTGACAGCTCAGGGAGAGGAAAAGCCTGACAGGTTTAGGGTACTTGCCCCCTTCAAAGTGGCGGACCCTACGCCAGTTCAGTTCCGTCTGCCACTGCTGTTTACATGCCATCTCGCAGGCATGACAGCCGATGCAGTTGTATTGGTTTACCAGGAAGGCTAGTTGGCTCATTTTTGTCCTCGTGCGTGGGGCGGATACATAGGTCCGCCCCTACTTGTATATCCTCACCCCAACCTCTTTTGTAATCCCTTCCCCTGAGAGCCTCTCTGCCTTACCAGGCATGAAGAGGCCATCGTTAACCCCCTTGCCTTTAGCCAGTTTGCCCAGCGCCCAGTGCCCGTAGCCATGATGAAGCCCCACCACCTCAGGGTGGATGCCCTCCGTAAGGTGAACCTTCACCCTGGCCTTTCCATAGGGGGATTCCATCCAGACCTCCTCCCCCTCTACCAGGCCCAATCTCTTACCCGTCTCCGTGTTTACCCAGAGGGGGTTATCGGGTTTCAAATCTATCAGCCATGCGTTATTGAGCGTCCTGCCGTGGGTATGTTCTGCCTGCTTCCAGGCCACAAGGTACAGAGGGTATTTCTTAGTGGGACTGTCTTCTGGTTCTTCGTAGCGGGGCAGTGGTTCAAACGCCTTCTCTTTTAATTCTTTTGAGAAAAATTCCAGCTTTTTTGAGGGGGTATCAAATCCTCTGACTATCTTTTCTCTCAGTTTTATGCCCACGGTCTTACCCTCTTTACTTCTTACAATCCCTGCCTTCTCATCAATTATAGCCCCTTCGGGTGCTTTTACTTCTTCAAGATGTTTTTCATAACGTGTCTGACCTGACTTCCATACGGCCCCAGGGAGGCCCTTTAATTCCTCCAGACTCATACCTATTCCCAACTTGAGCTCTGTATCCATGTACTCCTCGTAACTCATTTCAAAGCCCTTACCCTCTTTATCCTTCAGCCCTAGCTCACGTCCGAGGGCCATGACTAACTCGTACTCTGGCATGCCCTTTATGCGAGTACCTACCACAGGCTGTCTAAGGGCAAGGGTGGGCCAGGTGGTCCAGTTTGCAATAAGCTCGTACCTCTCAAAGAAGTGGGAGCCTGGGATGACAATATCTGCCAGCTCGGCAGTCTCGGAGAGGAGGGTATCAACTGCCACTATGAAGTCTAGACGCTTCAGTGCCTCTACGTTCTTGCTGGTGTTAGGCACGGCCATCACGAAGTTCTGGAAGACGAAGACCCCTGCATGTAGCTGGTAGGGCTTGCCCGTGAGCATGGCATCCCTGGCCTCACAGTATATGCCCGAACCGTGTCCGAAGGGATATTTAGTGCCCAACCCATCCACCCTTGGGGGCAATGGTTTCTCCAACTTGAGGCTCCGCCTTTTTGGTCCCTTACGCTCAGGGAAGAGGAGTGTACCGGGCCTATCAATCTGGCCTAGCAGGACTGGTAGGGATGCAATGGCCCTGATGGTCTGGGTGGCGTTGCTGTGATGCCCGGGGCCGCTCCACGCATCAATCACAAAAGGCCTTGTGCTGGCAAGCTCCCTGGCCAACCGCTCAATGGTCTCCCTGGGTACAGAGGTAACCTTCTCGGCCCATTTGGGTGAGTAGCCCTTTACGAATCTACTGAACTCCTCAAAGCCAGTGGTCCATTCCCTGACAAAATCCCTCTCAAACAATCCCTCCCCCACTATGACATTGGCCATAGCCAGGGCCAGTACGCCATCTGTGCCAGGCCTAATAGGCACCCACTCATCTGCCTTAGCGGCCGTATGGGTAAAGACCGGGTCTATTACTACTAGCTTTGCCCCCAGTTCCCTTGCCCGGTTAATAATAGCTGGCAAGTGGACCCACTTGGTGGCGGCCAGGGGATTCCAACCGAAGAGCATTATGTATTTAGAGTTCTGCAGGTCGCCTAGCGGGCGGTCATGTCCCATTACCAGCTTGTACCCCAGCTTCCTGCTCACGTCACAGATGTTAGAATGCATGGAGAAGTTAGGGCTACCGTACAGCTCACAAAAATCCTTCTGTATGTTTATGAAAGAGGCATCCTCGGAGCACCAGAACAGGGACTCGGGGCCATATCTCTCTTTAACCTCTCTGAGTCTCCCTGCCACCTCCTTTACTGCCTCTTCCCAGGATATGGCCTCCCATTTTCCGCTACCCCTGGGACCGATGCGCCGCAGAGGGGCCGGCACACGGTCGGGGTCATAAAGGGAGGCTACGGCGGCGTTGCCCTTCGGACATAATTTAGCGCCCCGTCTCCTTTCCCTCTCGTAGTCCTGTGAGACGTTACATACGCCAATAGGGTTCTCGTCATTGGGCATGACACCCTCTACCCTGCCCCCTACCACACGTACCAGCATCCCCGTGGCCCCTCCACACATCATACAGCAGGTAGGGAGCCACTGGTCCACTGTCTCGTCGGGTGTGGCCCTGCCACTAGAATCTTCCGAGGCGGACGCCACCCTCTCCCGGAGGGACTCATTAAAAAATATAGTGGCCAGTCCGCCTGAGGCGGATTTGAGGAACTGACGTCGTGTGAACTCCTGGAAGCCTCGTATCATAACGTTAGTTAGGGCTGGGGCTCTGTCCCCAGCCTAATTGGGGTCACGTTGCAACGTGCCCCTATCCTTTCCTAAGAGGGCAGAGGTATGGGCCTTTCCTGCCGCAACGCTGGGCTGATTAAAGGGGTCTACGCCAAAGAGCTTTCCTGCCAGAGCCGTCTGGACCTGGAACATATAAAGGAGTCCACCCACATGAAAAGCGGAGAGTTCAGGGATATATATAGTGTAGCTGGGACGCCCTGCCTCGGCAAGGGCCAACTCTGTCCCCCTACGCTCCGCCTCCATAAGCCCCGCCAGGGTGTGACCTGAAAGGTATTGAAAATCTGCCTCAGGGAATTGGGGGATTTTCACCTGGGCCTTGAACCTCTCCACCGCCACAAAGGTTATAACCTTATCAAATGGTCCCTCCATGTAGAGCTGGAGTTGGGAGTGCTGGTCCGTGGGGCCAACGGCCCTGACCGGGGTGGGGCCGCAATGAATGACTTTCCCTTTAAGGGAGGACTTCTTCCCCAGGCTCTCCGCCCAGAGCTGGCAGAACCATTCCCCCACGGCCTCCAGGGCCGAGGAGTAGGGCATTATCACGGTGATGTGTCTGCCTCTTTTGTAGCTCAGGTATTGAAGGCAGGCCCCTAACATGGCTGGATTTTCTTGTAGGGGCACGGCGTGCCGTGCCCCTACTTGGCATAGTCTGTCCATCTCCGCCGCCCCTGCAAGGAGTTCGTCAATATTTATGCCACTGACGGCTGCAGAAAGCAGGCCCACAGGGCTGAGGACTGAATATCTCCCCCCTACCTCTTTGGGTATAAATAGTTGCCTGTAACCCTCTCTTTCCGCTAACCTCCTCAAGGCGCCGTCTTCGGGGTCGGTAGTAGTTATGATATGCCTCCGGTAGACACTCCCCAGACTGTCCTTCAGCCTCTCCCTCACTATTAGAAACTGGGCCACGGTCTCCATTGAGGTGCCGGTTTTGGAGATGACATTGAAGACCGTATGCTTCAGGTCAAGGGACTTGAGTAATCCATCAAACAGGTCCGGGTCTATGGTGTCTACGACGTGAATCCTGGGGTTCTCATGGCCACTGATATAAGGAGGATTAAGGGCCTGGTGCAGGGCGATATTGCCCAACGCAGAGCCTCCGATGCCCAACACCACAAAATCCTTTACCCAGGACCTTAGCTCCCTGCCAATCCTTTTTATCTCTTCCGACGTCTCCTTTTGATAAGGGAGGTCCAGGAAGGGGCGCCGTCCCTTGTCCCTCTCCTCCTTTAGCTCCGCGAGACAGCGCTCGGCCCGTCTTCCCAGCCTTTGCAACTCGGCGGGTGATAGCCCATGCCTGCCCACGCTATCCCTGAGCATATTTTTAAAATCTGTACGTAGCATTTCCATAAGGGAATTCAGGATACAGAATTCAGGACACAGAATCAAGGATACAATCCGCCTTAGGCGGACTGAATCCCGTATTCTTTCTTCTTGAATTCCCCCAGCGTTTTTGTTAATTGTTTAAGATTGAAAGTGAGACAGGAGGTTCCAGTATGTGCGGTATAGTGGGATATGTAGGCCATAGGGAGGCCCTGCCAATCCTCCTTGATGGGCTAAAGAGGTTAGAATACCGGGGGTATGATTCTGCCGGTGTTGCCTTGCTGGAGGGGGGGGAAATCCATAATGTAAAGTCGGCAGGCAGGATAGAATCCCTTGAGGCAAAGTTAAAGGACCAGGAGTGGCAAGGTCACTCCCGGCAGGCCACCATCGGGATTGCCCACACCCGCTGGGCCACACATGGCCTCCCCACCACAGAGAACGCCCATCCCCACCTTGATCGCCATGGCAAGATTGCCCTGGTACATAACGGCATTATTGAAAACTACGAGTACCTGAAGGCCGCACTCCTGGAGGAAGGGTACGCCTTCTCCAGTGATACGGACACGGAGGTGTTGGTCCACTTGATAGAGAAATACTATCGCGGCGACCTTGCCAGCGCAGTCCGTTCCGCACTCCAGGAGGTAGAGGGGACCTATGGTATAGCGGTCCTCTGTGTGGAAGAACCAGATAAACTCGTGGTGGCCAGGGACGGCAGCCCCATGCTCATAGGTCTGGGAGAGGGGGAGTATTTTGCGGCCTCTGACGTGGCCGCCATCCTGGAACATACACGAAAGATTGTCTACCTGGAAGACGGCGAAGTAGCAGTGGTAACAAGAAACGGGATAATAACCACTACTGGAGACGGGTCCCCTGTCAGAAAGAAGGTGGAAGAGATACACTGGGACCTGGAGATGATAGAGAAGAGTGGCCACCACCACTTCATGCACAAAGAGATACACGAGCAACCGAGTTCAATACTGAATGCCCTGAGGGGGAGGATAGATGAGGTTAATGGGCGGCCCAGGCTGGGCATGTTCTTTGAGAAACGGGAACTGCTGGACCAGCTTAAGAGGGTCATAATCCTTGGCTGTGGTACTAGCTGGCACGCAGGGTTGGTGGGAGAGTATATGATGGAAGACCTCGCCCGTATCCCGGTAGAGGTAGAGTATGCCTCCGAGTTCCGTTACAGGGACCCCATCCTGGAGGAAGGCACGGTAGCCGTCGCCATCAGTCAGTCAGGGGAGACGGCCGATACCCTGTCTGCCATGAAGGAGGCAAAGCGGAGGGGTGCTACTACCCTGGCTATATGTAACGTAGTGGGCAGCAGTATTGCACGAGAGGCAGAAGGGGGTGTATACCTCCACGCCGGGCCAGAGATAGGCGTAGCCTCTACCAAGGCCTTCACCTCCCAGCTCACAGTCCTGTATCTACTAACTCTATCCATAGCCAGGGCCAGGGGGATGGAAAAAGAAAAGGCCCTGAAGATGCTCCATGAATTGAACAGGCTGCCAGAGCAGGTAGAGACCATACTCCAGAGAGAGGAAGAAATCATAGAGATAGCCAGGCTTTACAAAGACAGTGCCAACTTCCTTTATCTTGGCAGGGGATACAATTTCCCCGTGGCCCTGGAAGGCGCCCTGAAATTAAAGGAGGTCTCCTACATCCACGCCGAGGGCTATCCTGCCGCAGAGATGAAGCACGGCCCGATAGCACTCATAAGCCCGGAGATGCCCGTGGTCTTCATTGCCACCAGAGACAGGGCCTACGGCAAGATTCTCACCAACATAGAAGAGGTCAAGGCCAGGGGGGGCAGGATTATAGCC
>DATETB010000066.1:0-4906 GCA_035283825.1 Candidatus Brocadiales bacterium
TATGAAAAGAGAAAAGGCCAAAAAGCCTACAAGGACACGCATAGACTCTAACTCTCCACAGTCGTTGTAGGGGCGTATTGCGATACGCCCCTACCATCGTTCAAACGTCTAGCCAGGGACTTTAGCTCTTCAAAGTCCCCATAATCTATCCCCATCTCCGAGGAGCCCCAGGGGCTTCGCCCAGAGGTCAAAGGCGGTGAAATCATGGGCACCGGGGTTGATTAGGAGGATATGGGAGGACATGAGTTATCACATAGTAGAGCGAGTCACTGAGGGCAAAGCGATGCAATCCATAATACCCTATTGACAAGGCCAGGGGGGAAATCTATCATCTAGCCTATAGGGGCAACCCGTCCGCCTAAGGCTGACAGTTACCCCTATTTATGATACGGTAAAAAGTTTAACCCTTCCGAGCTTTTATGTCAAGGAATACCAAACCGTCTAAGAAGCCCAGTCCGCCTGGTAGGGGCACGTTGCAACGTGCCCCTACGACTAGGCAGGACCAAAAAAGTCTGACCCTCGGTGAACTTGCCCGCAGTCTCGGGGGAAGGGTGGTCGGAAATAAAGGCATATTTATCCGTGGGGTTATGACCATTGACGAGGCCCGGGAGGGAGACATCACCTTTATTGCCAACGAAAAATACTCAAAGAAACTGGCCACCACCAGGGCCTCGGCGGTGATTGTGTCTCCTGAATTCCAGGCAGTAGGGGCAATCCGCCTAAGGCGGACGGTTGCCCAAAAAAATCGGGCAGGGACAAGCCCTGCCCCTACAACACCTGCTCTATTGGTCACCGAAAACCCCTACCTGGCCTTCGCCAGGGCGGTAGACCTCTTTAAGCCAGAAGAAGTCCATCCCAAAGGCATCCACCCTACCGCCACCATCTGCCCCACCGCCAGGTTGGGCCAGGAGGTGAGCATATATCCGAGGGTCTTCGTGGGCGAACGTACACGGCTTGGGGACAGGGCGGTCATCATGCCCAACGTTTACGTCGGGGAGGACTGTCAGATAGGGGAGGATACCATCCTGTATCCCAACGTGGTCATCTACGCCGGTACTGTGATAGGGAAGCGGGTACGTATACATTCCAACACGGTTATAGGCAGTAGTGGCTTCGGCTTCGCCCCGGAAGAGGAGGGCTACTTCCCCATCCACCAGGTCGGAAACACTATACTGGAAGACGAGGTGGAGATAGGGGCGAATACTACTATACAGCGCGGGGCCCTTGGGGCCACAAGGATTGGCAGGGGCACCAAGATAGGGAGCCAGGTGCAGATAGCCCACAACGTAGAGATTGGGGAGAACACCCTGCTCATCGGCCAGGTAGGCATCGCCGGAAGCGCCAAGATAGGCAGTCGTGTCATACTGGCAGGAGGGGTAGGGGTGGTGGGGCACGTCACCGTTGGGGACGACGTAAAGGTGGGGGCAAGGTCTGGGGTGACCAACGACCTCCCAAGCGGGGGGACCTATCTGGGCTACCCTGCCGAACCCATTAAGAAGATGCGCCGCACCCAGGTGGCCATGCACAGACTGCCGGCGATGATGGAACTCCTGAGGTCTCTAAAGAGGCAGATAGCAGAAATAGAAAAGAGGCCCCCCAAATAAATTACAAATTACAAATCCGTAATCTGTAATTTGCAATCTGTAATCTACATTCAATGGAAAAGATTGGACTCATAGCAGGGAACGGCCGATTCCCCGTCCTCTTTGCCCAGGGGGCCAGGGAGAACAACGTCCAGGTAGTGGCCGTGGGGGTGGAGGGGGAGACCAACCCTGAGATAAAACACTACGTTGAGAGCCTCCACTGGATAAAACTCGCCCAGCTTGGCAAGCTGATTAGGATTCTCAAGCAAGAAGGCATCACCAAGGCCGTTATGGCCGGGGGGCTGACCAAGTCCAGTATGTACTCCCGTTTCCGTTTCCTGAAGTTCAGGCCCGATTGGAGGGGCATAACCCTCTTCTACAGGAAGGTAAGGGACAGGAACGACCATACCCTCCTTGTTGCCGTGGCAGACGAGCTGGCGAGGGACGGTATAGAACTACTCAGCTCGGTAACCTTCGTGCCCCAACTGCTTGCCCCAAAGGGCTGCCTTACCTGGAGGAGTCCCTCCCAAAGGGAGACGGAGGATATAGAGTTCGGCTGGCCTATCGCCAAGGAGATAGCCCACCGCCAGATAGGTCAGAGCGTAGTGGTCAAAGAGAAGGTGGTGTTGGCCGTAGAGGCTATTGAAGGGACTGACGAGGCATTGAGACGGGGGGGCAAGCTTGGCCGTAGCGGGGTGGTGGCCATAAAGGTCGCCAGGGAGGACCTGGACCTCCGCTTTGACATCCCCACCGTAGGCCCTGAGACGGTTAAGACCCTTAAAGACGCGGGGGTATCCTGCCTGGCTATTGAGGCGGGGAAGACCCTTATCCTGGACAAGGGGGAGATGATTAGATTGGCCGATAAAGAGGGTATAAGTATTATTGCCCTGTAGGGGCGACCCTTGCGGTCGCCCAAAATAATAGGGCAGGTGCAAGACCTGCCCCTACTGCCTACTGCTCACTGCCGTCTCCAGCCCTATCTCTTCATCGGTAAGATAACAGGCCGGGTCCGGGGACCAGACGTCCCCGTAGTAGGCCTCGGCACGGGCGCGGAAGTTCCCACCACAGACATTGAGCCACTTGCACTGGGAACAGCGACCCTTTACGTACTTGTTCTTATCCTTCAGCTTGGCCATGAAGGGATTAGAGGTATCTTCCCATATCTCGCTGAAGGGGCGTTCCCGTACGTTGCCCAGGACTATGTGGCGCCAGAACTGGTCGGGATGCACGGTGCCGTCCCAGCTTACACAGCCAATACCCTTCCCCGAACTGTTGCCCTCATTCCACTGGAGGAGCTGGTAGACCTCTTCTGCCCTCCTGGGGTCCTCCCGCAGGAGACGCAGATAGATGTAAGGGCCATCGGCGTGATTGTCCACGGTAAGCACCTCAATCTTGTGCCCCTGGTCATGGAGTTCTCTGGCCTTGTCCATAATCAGGTCCACGACCTGCCGTGTCTCTTCGTGGTTGAGGTCCTCCTTAATGAGTTTTGAGCCCCTGCCTGCATAGACCAGGTGATAGAAGCATACCCTGGGGATACCCTCCTGTTTTATGAGTTCAAATATGTCTGGTATATCCAGGGCATTGCCCCTGTTAATAGTGAAACGGAGTCCCACCTTGATGCCCTCAGCCATGCAGTTACGGATACCCTGGATGGCCATGTCAAAGGCCCCTTCCACGGCACGGAAGCGGTCATTAGTCTCCCTCATCCCGTCCAGGCTGACCCCCACGTAGGATAGCCCCACGGACTTTAACTCCCTGGCCTTCTCCCTAGTAATGAGGGTACCGTTAGTGCTGATCACGGCCCTTAGCCCTTTGGACTTGGCGTGGTGGGCCAATTCCAGGAGGTCTGGCCTCATGGTAGGTTCTCCCCCTGAGAAGAGCACTACCGGGACGCCATACTGGGCCAGGTCATCCAGGAGGGCCTTCCCTTCCTGGGTAGTCAATTCATTGGGATACTCAATGTCCCTGGACTGGGAGTAGCAGTGGATGCACTTCAGGTTACAGCGCTGGCCCATACTCCAGACTATTACGGGCTTCTTGTCACTAGAAAATTGCAACAGGTGGGAGGGAAGCCTCTTTGACTCCCTGCCATAGCGGAGGGCGTCAGAGGGCTCAACGGTCCCGCAGTATAATTTGGAGATACCAATCATGCTAATCTAAACATTTACCACAGGATGCAGAGTCCGTCAAGCCCCTTACCAGCAGGCCCCCACTATAAGGCAAGAATACAGAATACAGAATTCCGAATACGGTTCTTCTTAATTCTGGATTCTTAATTCTGAATTCTTTTTCCTTTGGGCTACCTTGCGAAGGCGTAGAGCTTGCCGCTATCACAGCCCACGTATACTGTGCCTTCAGCGTCTATTGCGGGGGAGCTGGCTATGGAGGCCCCTGCATCGTAGCTCCATTTCAACTGGCCGTCCGGGCCGAGGGCATAAAACTTTCCATCCCAGGAGCCGACATAAACGGTACCGTCCGAACCCAGGGTCGGAGAGGAACTGACGCTGTCCCCTGTTTGGAAGGCCCATTTCTTTTGCCCCTGGGGGCTTACCGCATAGACCTTGCCATCCTTAGCACCAAAGTAGACCGTCCCATCAGCCCCCAGGGAAGGAGAAGAGTATATCCAGGAACCAGTTTCAAACTTCCACTTCGGGTCCCCCTGGGGAGAGAGGGCGTACAGGATGCCATCGTTGGCGCCGAAGTACACCGTCCCATCAGGCCCAACACAGGGGGTGGTATCCACCTTGTCCCCTGCCTGGAAGCCCCACCTCTTTTTTCCTGAGGCCGGGTCAATTGCATGGAGTTGCCTGTCCCTGGAACCTACGTAGACAGTACCATCGTGGGCTATTGCAGGGGAGGAGGCTACGATACTGTCCCCCGTCTGGTACGTCCATCTAAGCGCCCCCTCCTGGTTAATGGCGTAGAGCTTGCCATCCCAGTTCCCAACGTAAACGGTGCCATCCGGGCCCACGGTCGGGGAGGACAGGATTTCTCCGCCCATCCTGAATTTCCATTTCTCCTTCATGTCCGGCCCAACGGCAAAGAGGACCTTATCACGGCAGCCAAAGTAAACGGTCCCGTCCTGGGCAATGGCAGGGGAGGAAAAGATGGCGCTCTGGGCAGGGTAGAACCATTTGGTGTGGCCGTCCGGCCTTATGGCGTAGAGGTTCCCGTCCATACCACCCACGTACACGGTACCATCCCCCCCCACGGTTGGGGAAGATATAATGTGGTCTTCCGTGGGGTAACTCCATTTAACGTTGGCCTTCTGGGCCCCCAGAAAGGTGCTCCTGCCCGTATGCTGGGCATCGTGCTTGAAGAGG
>DATETB010000067.1:0-7439 GCA_035283825.1 Candidatus Brocadiales bacterium
CCTCTTCAAGCACGATGCCCAGCATACGGGCAGGAGCACCTTTCTGGGGGCCCAGAAGGCCAACGTTAAATGGAGTTACCCCACGGAAGACCACATTATATCTTCCCCAACCGTGGGGGGGGATGGTACCGTGTACGTGGGGGGTATGGACGGGAACCTCTACGCCATAAGGCCGGACGGCCACACCAAATGGTTCTACCCTGCCCAGAGCGCCATCTTTTCCTCCCCCGCCATTGCCCAGGACGGGACCGTTTACTTTGGCTGCCGTGACAAGGTCCTCTTTGCTGTTGGGCCGGACATGAAGGAGAAATGGAAATTCAGGATGGGCGGAGAAATCCTGTCCTCCCCGACTGTGGGCCCGGATGGCACCGTTTACGTTGGGAACTGGGATGGCAAGCTTTATGCCATTAACCAGGAGGGGGCGCTTAAATGGACGTACCAGACGGGGGACAGTATCGTAGCCTCCTCCCCTGCAATAGCCCACGATGGTACTATCTACGTAGGTTCCAGGGACAGGCAACTCCATGCAATTGACCCTGTCTCAGGAAAAAAGCGGTGGAGCTTCCAGGCAGGGGACAAGGTGGATACCACCCCCTGTGTTGGGCCTGATGGGACGGTGTACTTCGGCGCCAACGATGGCATCCTGTACGCCCTCTCTCCCCAGGGAGACCCGAAGTGGAAGTTTGAAACTGGTTCCTGGATATACTCTTCCCCTTCCCTGGGGACGGATGGGACGGTCTACTTCGGCGCCAGGGATGGTAAGGTCTATGCGGTAAGCCCCCAGGGGCAGAAGAAATGGGCCTTCCAGACAGGGGACAGCGTCAGTTCCTCTCCGACCCTGGGCTCGGATGGTACCGTTTATGTCGGTTCCTGGGATGGAAAGTTTTATGCCATCGGCCCGGACGGCCAGCTGAAATGGAGCTACGATGCAGGGGCCTCCATAGCCAGTTCCCCGGCCATAGATGCCGAAGGCACGGTGTACGTGGGCAGTGACAGCGGCAAGCTCTACGCCTTCGCAAGGTAGCCCAGGAAGGCAGGGGCACCCTTTGCCGTCATTCTGAGTGAGCCGAAGCCCTGAGTCCGCCTAAGGCGGACGAAGGGGAAGCGAAAAATCTCGGTGTGGGAGATTAGACCCTTCGCTACGCTCAGGGTGACAGTTGGGGAAACGGGATGACAGTGGGGGAAACAGGGGGACAGTGGGGGCCTGCTGGTAAAGGGGCTTGACGCACTCTGCATCCTGTGGTAAATGTTTAGATTAGCATGATTGGTATCTCCAAATTATACTGCGGGACCGTTGAGCCTTCTGACGCCCTCCGCTACGGCAGGGAGTCAAAGAGGCTCCCCTCCCACCTGCTGCAATTTTCCAGTGACAAGAAACCCGTGATAGTCTGGAGTACGGGCCAGCGCTGTAACCTGAAGTGCATCCACTGCTACTCCCAGTCCAGAGACGTTGAGTATCCCAATGAATTGACTACCCAGGAAGGCAAGGCCCTCCTGGACGACCTGGCCCAGTATGGCGTCCCGGTAGTGCTCTTCTCAGGGGGAGAACCTACCATGAGGCCAGACCTCCTGGAATTGGCCCACCACGCCAAGTCCAAAGGGCTAAGGGCCGTAATCAGTACCAACGGCACCCTCATTACCAGGGAGAAGGCCAGGGAGTTAAAGTCCGTGGGGTTGTCTTACGTAGGGGTCAGCCTGGATGGGATGAGGGAGACTAATGACCGCTTCCGTGCCGTGGAAGGGGCCTTTGATATGGCCATCCAGGGTATCCGTAACTGTATGGCTGAGGGCATCAAGGTGGGACTCCGCTTCACTATTAACAGGGGCAACGCCCTGGATATACCCGACATATTTGAACTCATAAAACAGGAGGGCATCCCCAGGGTGTGCTTCTATCACCTGGTCTATGCAGGCAGGGGCTCAAAGCTTATCAAGGAAGACCTCAACCACGAGGAGACGAGGCAGGTCGTGGACCTGATTATGGACAAGGCCAAAGAACTCCATGACCAGGGGCACAAGATTGAGGTGCTTACCGTGGACAACCATGCCGATGGCCCTTACATCTATCTGCGTCTCCTGCGGGAGGACCCCAGGAGGGCAGAGGAGGTCTACCAGCTCCTCCAGTGGAATGAGGGCAACAGTTCGGGGAAGGGTATTGGCTGTGTAAGCTGGGATGGCACTGTGCATCCAGACCAGTTCTGGCGCCACATAGTCTTGGGTAACGTAAGGGAACGCCCCTTCAGTGAGATATGGGAAGATACCTCTAATCCCTTCATGGCCAAGCTGAAGGACAAGAACAAGTACGTAAAGGGACGCTGTTCTCAGTGCAAGTGGCTCAATGTCTGTGGTGGGAACTTCCGTGCCCGTGCCGAGGCCTACTACGGGGACGTCTGGTCCCCAGACCCGGCCTGTTATCTTACCGATGAAGAGATAGGGCTGGAGGTAGCAGGGCCACTCCCGACAGTGGCCCGCTAGTTTAAAATGGCTTAGCGGTTTACAGGTCCCAATTAGCGGTCAACAAAAAGCACTCTACATTTGTCTGGCGATTGATAAAATGGGCAGTTGTGGAGATAAATCAAGGTATAGCTATGTCAGGAAATATGGCAAGGAAGGACGATATTTTGGTAGGATTAACTGGGTCATTTGGCAGCGGTTGCACAGAAGTTGCTAAAACCCTTAAGGACAAGTTCGGGTTCGAAATAGTTAAGCTATCATCTATAATTGCGGAAGAAAATGATGTTGTAAAGGAAGAAGAGAAAAAGTTAAAAAACAGAGGAGTACGGGCTTACCATAGGAATGTGATGCAAAATGCAGGTAATAGGCTAAGAAGAGATAATAAGGACAGGGGGTATCTTGCTAAAAAGGCACTAGAAAAAATTGGTAGCGGTGAGGCGTTGGGCCAAAGAAAGTTTGTATTTGATGGAATTAGGAATTTAGGGGAGATATATGAATTTAGAAGGCATAGCTCTAAATTTGTGTTGATCGCGGTGGATTGCCCCAAAAAAGAGAGGTTTAAGCGGCTTGATGCAAAGTCGCGAAACGGGAACCATGGTTATCCAGGTGGTGAGAGCCAGTTTGAAGAAGATAACGAAAGAGATCGTGAAGATAAAGACAAGGAGTATGGGCAGCAGGTACAAATATGTGTGGATAATGCAGATATTGTGATAAGGAATGATGAACCAAAACCGCTTGCTGAAATACGAGACCATTTAGAAAAGATTCTTGAACGATACATGAAATTGATAGAAGGAATACCAGAACGCCCTTCTCCTGAAGAGCACTACATGAACATGGCATACACAGCAGCCTTATATTCTTCGTGTATGCGGCGGCAGGTAGGGGCGGTTGTTGTTAAGGAAAACCGTGCGGTGGCTGTTAGCTGCAATGAAAACCCAGTCAATCTGGGGCCATGTAAGATTGAATTTGGAAAAGAGGGTTTTGATGGCTGCCGAAAAGACCAACTTAGGTTCAAAGAAATGGAAGAGTGCCTGAAACGCTGGAGTATCGATAAATGTCCACAATGCAAATCGAAAATACCCAATCCTCCAGAATCGTATTGTGATTGTGGTTACCATATTGCAAAATATTTATTTCCTTCCAAAGGTACCGAACATTGCACCGCGTTGCATGCAGAAGAAAGGGCTTTATTACATTGTTTCCACGATCTTCAAGGTGCTGAACTATATACAACAACATTCCCTTGCATGGAATGTGCGAAAAAAACAATTGACCGCGGAATTAAAATAGTCTATTTTGTTGAGCCATATCCTTCGTCGGATTATGAATTTGTTTTAGAGTTGTTTAAGAGACACGAAGTAGCCCCGGTAGCATTTAAAGGGGTGAAAGGTAGGGCATACCATGAATTGTTTAGGGGGTGGCACCTACCGTAGAGAAGGCGGTAGCAAGAATCCTAGAAAGGGGAGGAGTCGCAGTTATGGAAAAATGTCCAAAGTGCCACAAATATTATCTAATGTACGATCCTCAAATTAGAACGGCGGTATGCACAAATCCAGAGTGTCATTTTGAGTATGAGGAGGAATTAAGTCACTTTGAGTACGTAATTAGATATGCCAGCCCGCTTAAGCCAGAAACTGACAAGTTAAAGGTTAGGCACATAAGAGGCTTGGGTACAAGTCATGCATAAGGTAGGGAGCTTTGAATTACCGCATGTCTTAAGCTGGTTTATACCCTTATCATGGCCTCCCGGAGGTGCTGAAGATCACGCCTCCTATACTCAGGCAATTGGATGCGTTGAGCACCCAACAAGCTGAGGGGAAAAAGTTAGCAGCTTAAGATGACTTACCATGGGGCTATCTTCCGTTGTGAAATTCTACAAGAAGTTTGAGGCTTGACCCAGTAGATGTAGGGTGCATGTTTAACGCACCGCATGTTATTCCTTTCCTGCTAAAACTTTTAAAGTGGTGCGCCCTGACGCACCTACTGAACTTTAATTAACCTCCCTTTTATCTCCTCCTTAGCAAGGAGAGGAAAGGGGGGGTTGAAAAGCATCCCTGTGGTTGTGCCCGCCTAAGGCAGACAGATTCGCCTCATGCGAAGGTGTGTAGTTAAGTACCCTACAGGGCAATAATACTTATACCCTCTTTATCGGCCAGTCTAACCATCTCCCCCTTATCCAGGACAAGGGTCTTCCCTGCCTCAATAGCCAGGCAGGATACCCCTGCGTCTTTAAGGGTCTTGACCGTCTCAGGGCCTACGGTGGGGATGTCAAAGCGGAGGTCCATGTCCTCCCTGGCGACCTTTATGGCCACCACCCCTTCACGGCCAAGCTTGCCCCCACGTATCAGGGCCTCATCAGTCCCTTCAATGGCCTCTACGGCCAGTACCACCTTTTCTTTGACCACTACGCTCTGACCTATCTGGCGGTGGGCTATCTCCTTGGCGATGGGCCAGCCGAACTCTATATCCTCCGTCTCCCTTTGGGAGGGACTCCTCCAGGTAAGGCAACCCTTTGGGGCAAGCAGTTGGGGTACGAAGGTTACCGAGCTAAGCAGTTCTATACCGTCCCTTGCCAGTTCCTCTGCCACTGCCGCAAGGAGGGTATGGTCGTTCCTGTCCCGTACTTTCCTGTAGAAGAGGGTTATGCCCCTCCAATCGGGCCGGAACTTCAGGAAACGGAAACGGGAGTACATCCCAGACTTGGTCAGCCCCCCGGCCATGACGGCCTTGGTGATACCTTCTTGCTTGAGAATCCTGATTAACTTACCAAGCTGGGCGAGTTTTATCCAGTGGAGGCTCTCAACGTAGTGTTTTATCTCAGGGTTGGTCTCCCCCTCTACCCCCACGGCCACCACCTGGACGTTGTTCTCCCTGGCCCCCTGGGCAAAGAGGAGGGGGAATCGGCCGTTGCCTGCTATGAGTCCAATCTTTTCCATTAAATGTAGATTACAGATTGCAAATTACAGATTACGGATTTGTAATTTGTAATTTGTAATTTGTAATTTATTTGGGGGGCCTTTTTTCTATTTCTGCTACCTGCCTCTTTAGAGACCTCAGCAGTTCCATCATCGCCGGCAGTCTGTGCATGGCCACCTGGGTGCGGCGCATCTTCTTAATGGGTTCGGCAGGGTAGCCCAGATAGGTCCCCCCGCTTGGGAGGTCGTTGGTCACCCCAGACCTTGCCCCCACCTTCACGTCGTCCCCAACGGTGACGTGTCCTACCACCCCTACCCCCCCTGCCAGTATGACACGACTGCCTATCTTGGCACTCCCGGCGATGCCTACCTGGCCGATGAGCAGGGTGTTCTCTCCAATCTCTACGTTGTGGGCTATCTGCACCTGACTGCCTATCTTGGTGCCCCTGCCAATCCTTGTAGCTCCAAGGGCCCCGCGCTGTATCGTAGTATTCGCCCCTATCTCCACCTCGTCTTCCAGTATAGTGTTTCCGACCTGGTGGATAGGGAAGTAGCCCTCCTCTTCCGGGGCAAAGCCAAAGCCACTGCTGCCTATAACCGTGTTGGAATGTATCCGTACCCGCTTCCCTATCACAGTACCGGCGTAGATGACCACGTTGGGATACAGTATGGTATCCTCCCCTATCTGACAGTCCTCCCCGACGTAAACGTTGGGCATGATGACCGTCCGGTCCCCAAGCCGTGTACGCTCACCCACGAAGACCCTCGGATATATGCTCACCTCCTGGCCCAACCTGGCGGTGGGGCAGATGGTGGCGGTAGGGTGGATACCTTTGGGATGGACTTCTTCCGGCCTAAAGAGGTCCACCGCCCTGGCGAAGGCCAGGTAGGGGTTTTCGGTAACCAGGAGGGCGGGCTTTGGCCCTCGTTCCCCGCTCTGCTGACCGCTGAAGGTAGGAGACACAATCACTGCCGAGGCCCTGGTGGTGGCCAGTTTCTTTGAGTATTTTTCGTTGGCAATAAAGGTGATGTCTCCCTCCCGGGCCTCGTCAATGGTCATAACCCCGCGGATAGATAGGCCTTTATTTCCGACCACCTTTCCCTTGAGACTGCGGGCAAGTTCACCGAGGGTCAGACTTTTTGGGTCCTGCCTCGTCGTAGGGGCACGTTGCAACGTGCCCCTACCAGGCGGACTGGGCTTCTTAGACGGTTTGGTATTCTTCGCCATGGGCGAATCTGCCTCAGGCACGACTTGACATAAAAGCTCGGAAGGGTTAAACTTTTTGCCGTATCACAAATAGGGGCAATCCACCTCAGCGGGTCGCCCGTATAGGTTAGATGATAGATTTACCCCCTGGCCTTGTCAATAGGGTATTATGGATTGCGTCGCTTTGCCCTCAGTGACTCGCTCTACTATGTGATAACTCATGTCCTCCCAGATCCTATTAATAAACCCCTGGATCCATGATTTTACCGCCTTTGACCTGTGGGCGAAACCTCTGGGACTCCTCGGAGATAGGGATGGATTATGGGGCCTTTGAAGAGCTAAAGTCCCTGGCTAGACGTTTGAACGATGGTAGGGGCGTATCGCGATACGCCCCTACAACGACTGTGGAGAGTTAGAGTCTATGCGTGTCCTTATAGGATTTTTGGCCTTTTCTCTTTTCATAATAGTAGGGGCAGACCTATGTGTCTGCCCTGCAGATTTCGAACCTGCCCCTACAACTGCAGACCCTGTTAATAGGGAGTTTTGGACCTGGTACGTGCAGAAGATGCCCCCAGAGGATATAAAGGTAAAGGCCACCTGCCGGGGGATTGGGCAGAACCTTTACGTGTTTGTAAACGATGTGGATTGGCTAAGACCCGTAACCCAGGCCGATGTGGACAGGATTATAGAGGCCTTTGACCGTTCTAGCCCTGCCAACCCCCAAAAGGGGATATATCAGATTGCCACGGAGGCCTTCGGTCCGCCTCCGGATAAGGACGGCGACCCGAAGATATATATCCTTATCTCCGAACTGGGGGAATTCAGGGGGCACCACTTTGACGGTTTCTTCCGTTACCTGG
>DATETB010000068.1:0-4755 GCA_035283825.1 Candidatus Brocadiales bacterium
TACTGGAACGCCAGGCCCTCCATGCCTATCGGATAGAATTCTTCCACCCAATCCTGAAGAAGAGGGTCTCCTTCCAGGCCGAACTGCCGGAAGACATGGAGAGGGTGTTAAAACTCCTCAGGGGAAGAAAGAAGTCCAAAGTTTTGTAGGGTGCGTGTAACGCACCATTTATTAGGTCAGATGGTGCGTCTTGACACACCCTACGGACCACACCTGACGAGAGGTAAAATTTTGTGACCTTTTACCAAACAGATTAAGGACTTAGGACACGAAAAGTGGTATGGAGGGACAAAATGACGATTAGCGATTGGCTAGTGATTTTTGCCATAATTATTGCTCCTGTTCTTGCTGTACAAATTCAAAAATTTATCGAAAATAGGAAAGTAATAAAAGAACGAAAAATGCACATTTTCAGGATTTTAATGACAACCAGAGCAACACCCCTTGCTCCTGCTCATGTTGAAGCTCTAAACATGATTGATATTGAATTTCACAAAGATAAAGAAATTGTCAATGCTTGGAAATTATTGCTAGATCATTTTGCTAATTACCCTAAAGATATCCAAGACCCTAATTATTCAACAAAGCTTGATTCTTGTGCCGAGAAATCTAATGAATTACTCACCGATCTCCTTTATGAAATGGCAAAAGCATTAAATTATGATTTTAACAAAGTTCATCTCAGGCGTGGTGCATATATACCAAAAGGACATGCTGACATAGAATTTGAACAAAATTTTATTCTTAGAAGTCTGACTGAACTTTTCTCAGGAAAAAACCGTTGCCTATTAATATTGTCAATCCTAGCAAGGAAACAGATGAAGACAAAGTTTCGTAGGGTGCGTGTAACGCACCGTTTATTAGGTCAGATGGTGCGTCTTGACACACCCTACGGACCAAAGAATTTACCTTCTGTATTCTATATTCTGAATTCTGTATTCTGAATTCTCTCTCCAATAATGGCCCAGGGCTACGTCTGCATAGTTGCCTAGGCACTAAGGGCAGGTGCAAGACCTGCCCCTACATTAATACCGGCTCAAGACTATGTCTGCGTAGTTGCCCTCTACCTCGCCGTGGGTGCGGTCGGTGTTGGTCTGTATCCCAACGGCATAGACCCTGTCGGGTACCTCTCCAAACTCTATAAGGTAGTCCTGGGGATGGTTGACCTTGTGCTGGAACCACTGGCCTACCCCTTCCGGCCCACCTTGTACCACAATTATCCTGAACCTCTCATCACAGGGGCTTGTGTAACGTTCGCCAGCCGTAACATTAGACCCCCATACGTAGATTAGCCCCCTGATATGATGAGTGATGCCCATAAATTTCTTTGCGTATACTATACAGACGGCGGCAGGATAATCGTCCCCTCCCTCCTCCTTCTCCCTGCTCTGGGGCAGGACGTTAGAGACCTTCCAGCTCCACCCTAACAGGGGGTACTGGTTGGCCTTTCTGCCCACCTTCCTCAATAGGACGAGACCGTCGTCCGCCGTCTTGACCTGGAGGATACGTTTGCCATCAAACTCCAGTACCCTGGGTTGGGCCTTCTTGAGTATCTTTCTACATATCCCTGGATGGACCTCCCACCCTATCGGCCCGCCCTTCGCCAGCTCCTCGTCGGTAAAGTCAGTGATGGGAAGGGTTTCGTTTACCGGTTTTATCTCCGAAGCGGCAGCACCACCGGGTACGCAGGCGGTTGCACAAATACAAAGAAAGACAAGGAATAAGAGACGCCTTTTCATGGTTACCTTTATTGGATTGGCCCTTGCCACCCTCTTTGATTCTAAAAACGCAGGATACAGGATTCAGGACACGGAATCAAGGATGCAAATCCTGAATTCTGACTACTGTATTCTTTCCCTGACCCCTGGCCCCTAACCCCTTAAACCTATGGCCTCTTGCCTACATATACCGTGACTATACCCAGGGTAAGGGGATGGGACTCTACCTCCGTAAGGCCGCAGGATTCCATCTCCCTCTTAAGTTCTTCAGGCCTAGCAAACTTCAATACGGAGGCGGGCAGGTAAGAATAGGCCCTGAGTCCGCCTGAGGCGGAGGCGATGGAGTTACCTACCCAGGGGAGTAGCGTATTAAAATAGAAATTGTATAGACGACTAAAGATAATCCCCGCAGGGAGGCTGAACTCCAGGATAGCCACCTTCCCCCCTGGTCTAACCACCCTCACCATCTCCTTTAGGCCCTGGGTGAGATTGGATACGTTCCGTATCCCAAAGGCTACCGAGACTACGTCAAACGATTTGTCTGGAAAGGGCAGGCAGAGGGCATCGGCCTGGAGCAGGACAAGGGGACAACCACCCCCATGTTTTTTCAGTTTGGGCTGGGCGAGGGCCAGCATCTCCCAGCAGAAGTCGGAGGCCACTACGCATCCCTTTGGGTCTAGTCTATGGGCAAAGGTCAGGGCCAGTTCCGCCGTCCCCGTGCACAAATCCAACACCCTTGCATTGGGACCAGGTTCTGCCAGTTCCACCACCCGATTCCTCCATCGTGCATCAAAGCCCAGGCTTAACAGGCTGTTCAGGAGGTCGTAGGTGGGGGCAATGGAGGCGAACATCTGGCGGATATCACGGCCCTCTTTCCTGAGGAGTTTTTCGGGGGTGGGGGGGTGTTTCTGATTATGCACTATCAAACGGATTTTCCTTCCTTTATCTTTTCGAGACCTCTGCAAAAGTGCTAAAAAACGCACAATAACGCTACGGCCTGTCAGATTGCTTCGGGCTAAGGCCCTCGCAATGACAGCCTGTCTCGGATTTTTTCAGAGGTCTCCTTTTCATGCAGCCAGACCTTTATCAGTACACCACGGTCAACGTCTATCTTTTGCCGGAGGGGTTTGTAAGCAACAACCTCTGCCCCTTTAATCTAAAGAATACCACCTTTAATTAACTCCGAGCCCCCTTCCTCAGCCACCATTCAGCAGAGAGTGCACCCAGGACTACGCAAAAAAATAGCCAGTTGTCCCAGAGGGGGAGGGTCCTCTTGCCTACGGGTTTCAGGACTGCCGGGTTCTTCAGGGAGAGGGTCTTTTCTAGCTCAGTGACGGGGAGTCTGAAGTGCCTCCCTCCTGAGGCCGTGGCAATCCTCTCCATGTAGGACTCCTCAATCCACGGTTCTTTGAACTCTTCCAGTGCAGGTCTGACCCCGAAGAGGGTGCCGGCCTCTCCCAGTCCCCCTGCCGATTCTTCCCCACCGCCATAGTTAGCCTTTGCCTTTACGTAATAATAGCCCTCCTGGGGCTTAAAGTCCAGGTAGACATGCCCCGCTTCGTTAGACTCAAGGGTCTTTTCCAGCACCTTCTCTCCGTTCGCTGAGCTGACTATGGTCAAGTCCACCCTGGCCCCCGGAAGGGGTTTATAGTCCTTCCCCAGGACTTCTACTTTAATATATACCTCTTCCTCGGGGAGGTATTCCTTCTTGTCCGTAGTAATCCGTACCAGGTTCAACTCCGGGTCTTTTATGAGCCACCTGACGGCATTTCTCCAGAACTTGATATAATTCCTGTTGCTCCCGCCACCGGCAATGGAGAGGAAGTTCCACCGCCAGGAATCGTCGGTGAGGAGGGCCATGACCCGCCCCTTTTGACCCGCCCCTTCTCCGCCTAAGGCGGATTTAAGGGCAGGCCTAGGCGGAGAAGGGGTGGAGGCCACCACCTCCTGCACGGCCAGGATGGGTGCCGGAAGTCCACCCCCTGGATAGACACTCAGGGCCACGGCGCCCCTCTTGAGGGCCTTCACCCTGTTGTATCCCTTTATCTCAGGCATGCCCTCCCATAGTTTACGGTTTCTCTCCGGGTCGTAATCAAGGGAGGTAATGGGGTGGGTGAGGCCCTGGGGGGTGAGTTGTGGTCTGAAGTTACTGACGTCAATAGCATCCAGCCCTTCGTTCAACTCCACTGGCAGGATATCTTCCACCGGGGTACCATCGTAACCCCCGTGGGAAAAGGACAGGTCTCCACCAATCATCAGGAATCCGCCTCCATCCTGCCTGACGTACCGCTCTACGTTGGCCAGGTAATAGTTAAAGCGAGACATGGCGGCATCATAAGGTCTGTAATCAAAATTCTGAAATATCACAAGGTCAAAGCCCTCCAGCGCCCTGGTAAAGAGCTCTTCTACCGGGAAGGGTATAAGGCTCAGTTCACGTCCGGAGGCCTCCACCATATCCCCTGGCGTCCTCAGGATGAAGAAAGAGATGAGGTCAATGCTGGGGTCCCTCTTCAGGATACGTCTGAGAAAGATTTCATCCCACGAGGGCCTTCCACAGAGGTGGAGTACCCTTATCTTGTCCCTGATGACCTGCACCATGAGCCTTACGGTGTTGTTCTCCCTGACCAGTTCATCGCTCAGGGGAGGGATGGTAACGGTATAGAGGTAGTCCCCGATGGCGTGGGGTGTGGCCTCCATAGACACGGTATATTCTTCCACCCCTTTCTGGAGCTTCAAGGCCCTGGAGAGGAGGATGTTCTCCCCCTCCTTTAAGAGTACGGGGAGGGTAAGCCCCTCGTAACCTCTTACCTTGACCTTGACCTCCAGCCTCCACGGGTTGCGTACAAAGGCAAAATTGTCATAGCTGATTCCCGTAATGGCTATGTCCTTGTATGGCCCCGGGGTAGGGCAAAAGGTATAGAGCGGGGCAGGGAGGTTCCGCGCCAGCACCTCTAGCTCCTCCAATTTATCTGCCTTAGGTAGCGGGGAGGTGTCGGCACCGTCAGAGAATAGGAGAAAGGCACTGGTGGGTCTCCCG
>DATETB010000069.1:0-6036 GCA_035283825.1 Candidatus Brocadiales bacterium
AACTCCAGCTTCCTGGTCAGTGGTTTCCCAGGCAGGTAGGTAGATACGGCCTCCTGCACCTTGCCCTTTACCACCTCCTCAATCCGGCTGGCCAGGCCCTCCTTGTGTTTCTCCAGACAATCGGGCATCCCTTTAAGTACCTTTTCCAAAGCCTCTACTCTTTCCAACATTTCCTTGCTCATTCAATTACCTCCTTGTGTGTGTCAAACTGACTCTCAATTTCTTTTTCCACCTAAAGCGGATTAAAGTTTTTCTACATTCCGCACTACGCATTCCCCATTCCGCATTCCAGAGATTCCTTCATCGCCCTTTCCACCAGGGTCACCACCTCCTCCTGGGAGAGGGTGGCCTGGGACTGAAGGTCCTGTGCCCCCTTCAGGAGGAGTTCCAACCTCACCAGGGCCTCCCTTCCCGCCTCCGCCTCTGCTGAGACACTGGCCAGGTCTTCCAGTACCCTCACCTCCTCCCGTCCCAAGAGTCCCTTCTTCTGGGCCTCGGCCAGGGCCCTGGGGTGTGTGGGGATGGGGACGACGGAGATTTCCACCAATTCGTGCCGCCTGAAAAGCCTGCCCCATTGTCCATCCCCTGAGGCAGATTTCCTGTCCTCCCAGAGTTTCGGGATAAAGCCTACGGAGAAGCTCCTGAGATACCCACCCCGATAAAGCTGATATATGGTGTCGGCGAAGGGATACTCCTTGCGGCTGGGGAACTGGGCCCTGAACCGCAGCCCCTTCTGAGAGACCCCTATCTCCAGTGCCCTGGCCACTGGGGGCTGGTCGTACTTGTGGGCAAAGAGGATGACGGGGTTTTTCCTGTAATTCTCCAGTTCCCACCCCTCCGCCAGTATTACGTCCCCCTCTCTGTCAGGCGCCTCCATACTGGCCACTGCCCACAGCGTCCTGCGGGAATCCTCCTGGTCTAATACCTCTGCCTGAAAGGCCTTGTATAGGGTATTTGGCATCTTCCCTTCCTTTTTAATGGTGCTAAACCTGTGAAAAGAAAAAGGCCCGAGGGAGACACACCCCCACCCCCTCTCCCCCCTAATAAGGGGGGTAGGGGGGTGTTAGAGGGGAGTCTCCTTCGGGCCTCTTGGAATCCGTTGTTAAGCGGAACCTTCGGTTACCGTTTTTCAGGAATCCCGCCTGAGGCGGGTCAGCAGTCAGCTATCAGCAATCAGCAATCAGTAATCAGCAGTCAGCAATCAGCCTGCTGACTTGCTGACTGCTGACCCCTGACTACTGCCCCTACACCTCTTTGTATAACATATCTTTCAAAAGAGTAAATGGCTGGATTCAACGGGGTTCAACTGGATTTAACATTTAAGTCAAAAATTTTGGCCCACTTTGCATGAGCTTCCTTTTCTTTAATGCTGGTTCAATCTTCAAGATTGAACTAGCTGTTAAATTTTAAAATTTCTAATTTACAACTTACAATTTCCAATTCTTTTCCCTCCCTACTCCTTCCCCACCACCTCCTGTTCCTCCACACGTGTACGGATGTTTCTGATGATGCCGTCCACCAGGGAGACCTCCAGGGTTACAGAGCCGTAGAAGCCCTCTCGCATGGCAGCCTCCAGTACCCTCTCTGCCTTCTCCTGGAGCCGCATGACGGCCCTCTTATTTACGAGTTTCTCCCTGGTACCCATCACGCCCCAAGTCTAGCAGACGTACCAAAAGAGTAAATGGCTGGATTCCACGGGATTCCACTGGTTTCACAGTCGGATCGCTAGAAAAATCCATTGACACAGTCAATGGACTCCATAATATAGACGCTTTTATGGAGTCCAGCCACTGTGTGGCTGGGAATTTTGGAGTCCAGCGACTATGTCGCTGGATACTATCCATTGACACAGTCAATGGACTCCAAAACAAAACAGGAAAGAAAACATGTTAGACGAGGTTTATAAAGCGTATAAGAACAACCCGCCACACCTTTTCAGACCCAACTCAAAATATATAGTTACAGGAAGCACTTATCTAAAAAGGCGTCACTTGATAGACCAGGATTCAAAGGAACAGCTACTATTGACCATTTTGAAGGGCTGTCAGAAATATGGCTGGAAGTTGGAAGATTGGGTAGTTTTAGACAACCATTATCATCTAATACTTGAGTCACCAGAAAATGCAGATTCTCTGCCAGGGCTGATTAACTCAATACATAGGTTTTCCTCAATCTGGATAAGGGAAAATAAGGCGATTAACCTCCCTGAAAAGATATTTCACAATTACTGGGATAGCTGTATTACCTACGAAGGGTCTTACTTTGCCAGGTTAAACTACGTCTACTTCAATCCTGTAAGACATGGATATGTCTCTCACCCCAGAGACTACCGATTCGGCAGCTATTTTTATCGTTATCGGAGGTCTCCCGAGGAATTGGAGGTTTTACAGTGTAAGTATCCCTTTGACGGGATAAATGTCAGGGATGACTTCTGATTATGGAGTCCAGCCACTGTGTGGCTGGATACTGTCCATTGACACAGTCAATGGACTCCATAAAAGGCGTTGAGAGGGAAAAGGATGTGCAACTGGAAATCAAAATATCTTCTACGTCATGTATGTAATGAACCTGCCCTGGAAGGCAACGGGGACGGCAGGTGCATCCTCCATTCCACCCGTGAGGACAAAGACCCGGGTGCATTTAAAAAAAAGGTGGAGGAGAGGATGGCAGGTAAGGACAAAATAGACTTAAGGGGCTGTTACTTCCCCGGAGGCTTTGACTACACAGATATTAAACGCAGTTTTGATGTGCCTGTAGATTTCAGTGAGACCACATTCTCTGAGCAGGCGGATTTCAGTGGGGCCACATTCTCTGCGGGGGCGGATTTCACTGAGGCCACATTCTCTAAGGAGGCGGATTTCAATGTGGCTACATTCTCTGAAAAGGCGGATTTCATTGAGGCCACATTCTCTGAGGATGCGTATTTCGTTGGGGCCACATTCTCTGAATGGGCGTATTTCTGTGGAGCCACATTCTCTGAGGGGGCGGATTTCATTGGTACCACATTCCATGAGGGGGCGGATTTCAGAGGGGCCAAATTCTCGCGGGCGGATTTCATAGGCACTGTCTTTGAGAAGGGAGTCAACTTTAATAGGGCAGAGTTTAAGGACAAGGTATACTTCCTGACTTCAGCTAAAGATATAGAAGGAAGAGAGGAAAAATTCCCTGTACTCCTTGGCACCGGGAGTTCCTTTTCATATGCCCTCTTTTCAGGGGACGTGCGCTTCCAGGACGTTGACCTCTCACACTGTTCTTTCCTCCACTCCAACATAGATAAGGTGGACTTCAGGTATTGCGAATTTACCGAGGTGAAGGGTAGGAAAAACGTTCTAAGGGACGAGCTTGATGCGGATGAGGAGGTAAAGGGGGTAGAGAGCGGGGTCAAAGACGAGAATGTCATTGCGAGGGACGTAGTCCCGAAGCAATCCCTCTTTTGTACCGTCAGGAGATTGCTTCGCTTCGCTCGCAATGACACTTTAAGGGAGAAAAAGTATGAGCCTGTGCGTCGGCTCTACCTGGAGCTGAAGCGGAACTTTGAGGATAAGAAGGACTGGAACACGGCCGGAGACTTCCACTACGGGGAGATGGAGTGCAGGCGGAAGGGTAGGTTAGGAGGATGGCTAGACTTCTTACTTGTGACCACCTACTACGGGGCAAGTGGCTACGGGGAGAGGCCATTGAGGGCTTTATTGTGGTGGTTTTTTTCTACCCTTCTTTTCTTTCCGCTTCTTTACCGCCTCTCGGAACATGACCCACTTTCGGCATGTGTTTGGGACAGTGTGAGGGTAGCTACGTTTATGAAGATTGGGATACCAATAGAACCAGAGAGTTGGGGGAGAATTCTTTTAACCTTACAGTACTTCATCTGCCCCACCCTCCTTGCCCTTTTCGCCTTAGCCCTGAGGAGGAAGGTGAAGAGATAGGACAAACTAGTGGTTAGTAGTCAGCAGTCAGTAGCCAGGAAAAAAACGGTTAAAGGCCAGGGCTACGAGGCCCGTTTCGTCATCCGGTTACGTCCATAGTCCTTACGTTGCCGATTTACGAATACCGATACGGGTCTCGTCACCGACCTACGAACTACGGCATGACCTGCGGCTACTTCGCAGGCTAAAGCCTGCGGCTACTGCTTAACCAGCGCCCACACCCGTGCCTGGCCGCCTGAGCCTCCCTCTATCTTTATGGGGGCGACGATTAACGTGGCACCGGTGGGTGGGAGCCTGTCAAGATTGGCCAGGTTCTCCAGTAACCACCGGCCCCTGGAGTTGAAGACGTGGTGGACGGGGAAGTCTCCTGAGAGGCCGTAGTCCACGCTCAGGGTATCTATCCCCAGGGCCTTCGCCTGACGGTTATCTGACAGGAACAGGGCGGATTCCCTGGAGAAGCCTGGGAAGTGGAGCGCCCCGTTTTTGTCGGCATTCTTGTATCTCTCATAATCCTCCCACCTCCTGCCCCAACCCGTATATAAGAGTACAATGGCCCCCTGTGGTATGGCGCCGTGTTTTTTCTCCCATTCCGTAACGTCTTCCACCCTCAGCCTGTAATCGGGGTCTCCGCCTGAGGCGGATGCCTTCAGGCTGACGTCTATGACCACGGCCAGACCGACCAGGTCTCCCAGGGGTATCTTGTCTACGGTAAGCTGGTTGGGTTCAAGGTGGGCTGGGGCGTCCATGTGCGTCCCCAGGTGTTCCGGGGTGGAATATCTGCCGGAGTAGACCCCGTCCTTTTCCAGTGAGGCAAGGACCTCATGTTTGAAGGAGGCGTAAGACTCCCCAGGCCAGAAGGCATTCTTTGAGTTGAGGGGGTAGGTGAGGTCTATTGACCTAGTTTTACCCTCGGAGAGGGCTTCTAGTAGTCCTTGAGCGTGCAGGGTAGAGGCCATTAGGAAGAAAAGTAGGTTGAGCAGTAGGGGCGGTTCGCGAACCGCCCCTACGACTTCTACCGACAGTCCCAGAAGCTCCAGGGTCCCCAGTCTATCACCCGTTTCCCATCGGGGAGATAGAACAGCGGCCCCGTACGGGTACGGAAGCACTTGAGGAAGTCCGTCGTGCGGGTCTGCATCTGGCTAACGGTCCTGCGGTCATAATACTCCACCTGGCCCCAGAGGTAAGGGGTCCTCTGGTCTCCCACCAGTTCCTGGATCTCCAATTCGTTGGCGAAGACATTGCCCTTGTCCAGTTTATCTTTTTCCACCAGCACCTTGTAGGTGTAGGTATCCGTTACTACCACCTCTGAGAGTTCAGGCCCCTGGATTTTGTGCGGCTCGGCCTTTTCTCTGGGGATATTGAACACGTCTATGTGCTGGGCCGTTGTGGAGCTGCCTATAACAAAGCCCAGGGCCACCAGCATCAGGGCAAATGCGCCGTAGAATAAGTTTTTCCTCACTCCTCTCCCTCCCTTCTAAGACATTGAAAACCAGGGATTAGTGGTCAGGGGATAGCAACCTTTTTTCTCTAGCCCCTAATCCCTGACCCCTAACCCCTGAACTGAAGAAGATACCAGGCAGGACGGGTTATGTCAATATTGGGATTTTGGGGAAGTCCTCTGTTTAGGGGGTAGGGAGTAGGGATAAAACACATTGTAAATTGGAAATTTTAAATTTGAAATTTACAATTTCTAATTTCCAATTCCTTTAACCCTAGTTAGGGGTCAGGGGATTAGGGGGGTAGGGAGTAGTCAGTAGCCGCAGGTTACGCCTCGGGCGGACAAGACCTGCCCCTATATTGCTGCCGCTTTACCCTTGAAAAGAGGCCAGGGGTATAGTATAAGGACAGGTCAAATCATAGCAAAGGGCCTTTCGTACGCAATGGCACTTAGAAGACAATATTAACTCCTGGGAGGCAAGTCATTATGAAGACCTTAACCAAAATCGTAAACCAGAGGCTGGCGGTAATTGCGGGCTTAATATTTGCCCTGGGGCTCTGTTCACCCCTGGGTGTAGGCTGTGCCTCCAACAAACCACCGAAACTCTCTGGTTTCCTGGGGGATTATTCGGGCTTGAAGCCGTTGCCCGACGACCCGTCAATGCTGTACTGGGAG
>DATETB010000070.1:0-5280 GCA_035283825.1 Candidatus Brocadiales bacterium
CAATACCCTGGAGTTGAGGTCTAAGCCCAGGGCATCGGCCGATTTCTTGGTGTTTACCAGTACGAGGCCCTTCGGTTTAAGCCCATCCAGTATAGGTTCAGTGGCCAGGAGGGTGGAGTCCTGGATTATTATAAAGTCGGGGTTATAGATGAGTGTCCTAGTGCGGATAGGGCGGTCGTCTATCCTTACGTAAGTGGTAACAGGTGAGCCCATCCTCTCTGAACCAAAGGAGGGATAGGCCTGGGCATATTTACCGTCGCTAAAGGCGGCGAAACCGATGAGTTCACCGGAGGTGACGATGCCTTGTCCCCCACGACCATGAATCCTTATTTCAATCATATATACTTAACCTCTTTAGAGTTTTGGAAAATAGCAGGGCCACTTCCGACAAAGAGGATTGTTCTCTTCCAGGGGTAGGGGCGACCTGCCCCTACTTAAAAATCTATTATATCATTTTTATTATCTTATCAAGTACAATTTTATGTAGGGGCACGTTGCAACGTGCCCCTACGGTTTTTTCCCCAGTAGTTCCATACAGACCAGGGCCATAATCTCTACAAAGTCTGCAAGTTGTTGGACGTCAATGGATTCGTTAGCCACGTGGGCCTCTTTTTCACTTCCGGGTCCAAACCCTACGGCGGTAATCCCTTTCTGGAGAAGTTGCTTGGTAACGGTGGCCCCGGAGAGGCCAGTTAGCTCCGGAGAGAGGCCCATAACGGCCTCCGTATGTCTCTTGAGGATACCTACCAGTGGGTTATTTGCATCCACTGAGGAGGGTTCCAGGTAGGAGTCTATTTTCAACTCAAAGTGGGCCTGGGGATTTTTCTTTTCTACCCTCTTGACAATGCCCCTAACCCTTTCCAGTATCTCCTCTTTGGACTCTCCAGGGAGGTGGCGTATATCAATACCGGCCTGACACTTCCCTGGGACTATATTCCTGGCCGCCCCGCCCTGGATGGTGCCTAGATTTAAGGTGGGTGGCGTAAAGAGGGGATGATGGGTGCATTTAAAGGGGAGGGTTTTTAGTTCCTGGAGGAAGTCCATCATGTTCCAGATGGCGTTGATGCCTTCTTCGGGCCTGGAGCCATGGGCCTGTCTGCCGTAGGAGGTGACTTCCAGGAAGAGGGCGCCCTTTTCGGCCACGTCTATCTTCTTCATCCCGTAGGAGACGTCGGGGATGACGGCGTAATCTGCTGTGAGGCCGCATTCCTCAAGCAGATATTCAAGACCGAGCCTGCTGCCCCTCTCCTCGTCAGCCGCCCCTATCAGTATGAACTCCCCCTGGAGCTGGCGTTCATGCTCTTTAAGAAAACGTGCCAGTACCATACAGGCGGCCATCTGTCCCTTGTTGTCTGTAGCCCCTCGGCCATATACCCTGCCGTCTTTCACGAGGGGTTCAAAGGGGTCTGTCTCCCAGCCGTCTCCTGCTGGTACCACGTCCAGGTGACATGCCACAAGGAGGGAGGGGCCTGCCGCTTGAACCTTTTTCGTCCCTTCGCTCCGCTCAAGGGCAGGCTTAGGCGGATTTCCGCCTGAGGAGGATTGAACTTTAGTTGAAAGGTGGCCTACCCTTGCCACTATGTTTGTCCTCTCCGGTTCTTTCTCGTGGAGGGTATAGGGTATGTCCAGTGCCTTTAAGTAGGTTTCTACTACCCTTGCCGCCAGGGATTCTCTACCCGGTGGGTTTTCGGTCCGTGCCCGTATGAGCTGACAGGTGAGTTCTACCAACTCGTCCCGGTGGGCCTGTACGAACCTTTTAGCCTCTCTCTGTAGTGTCCCCGCCACCTTCTGCATCTTCTGGTCTTTCACCTTCAATGGATACGATTACGGGGGGACGGAAGCCTTTGGCCCTCAAGCGTTTATCGTAGAGGCTTGCCCCCAGGAGGCTGATTGAGAAAGAGAGCAGTCCGAAGATACCCATCCTCAGATTGGTTGATTCGGGGAGGATAAAGGTCACTTTTTCTCCTGCAATACAGCCGAAGAAAAAGGCAAGGAGCGGAAATAGGAGGAGGAGGGCGATGCCTTTATAGGCAGATGGTGTGTCTATCTTGAGGATTACCTTGTTGCCTGCCGATAATCCTGCTATCGTCTGTATCTCTAAGAGTCTTTTGACGTCCCCGGCAGAGATGCAGACCCCGCACCTGGCGCAGGCCTCTGCCGCAGTCTTGTTTATCTCTATCGTGGCCTTGCCGTTATGAACAGCCGTTACTATTCCTTCTTCCAGTATCACGGCAGTAATATCCTAGATTGTACCTATGATATGTGTTGGTTGAGTGGAAAGATGGAAAAAGTTGAAAATCCTGAAAGTCCGCCTCAGGAGGACGCCTAAGGTGGGAAGTGGCAGGGCCACTTCTGTATATAGGGCGCCCCACCGGGTCGCCCCTACACCCGTACTGATAAGGTGCGAGGCTTACAAGGGCCACCCCAACAAATGGGTTAACCCCCTGCGGTCTGAGGGGTACCGCTTACCCGCTCCCTCATAAGCTTACCTACCTTGAAGACTACTACGTTCTTGGCTGGCACGAAGGCCTCTGCCCCAGTCCTTGGGTTTCTTGCCTTCCTTGCGGCCCTTTGCCTGATTTCAAAGACCCCGAAGTCCCTTAGTTCTATCCGGTGTCCCTGGGCAAGCTCGCTAATGAGTTCATCCAGAAATAGTTGTACTGTCTCTTTTACTATGGTGTGGGTATTTTCAGTCTTCCTGGCTATCTTTTCGCATACGTCTCTTTTGGTAATGGTCTGCTGCATGATTTTCCCTCTTTTGGCCCAGGCTAGTAAGAAAGAATACCTTTGAAGATTCTCATAAGATTAGATTTGCCAACTAGTAACGACGGCATATTATCAACTTGGGTGAGAGATGTCAAGATGTCAGTCTGTTTTTTTTTAACAAGGCAATGGCACGACGTGTCGTGTCCATATTTGCCTGGTGGTCCCGGCCACCAATCCACTACAGTTAGATCTTGAGGGTGATAGGACTGCCGATGCTGAGGCCCTTTCGTGTGCCGGACAGGAGCTCTACCGTGTCCTTCTCAATCTTCATCCGGGGCCCGCGCCCGCAGCCCCCCTGTCGGCGGGCCAGTTCACTGTTTATTGTCTCAACGTCTATCCTGAGTCCAGCAGGCAGACCCTCCACCACTGCAATCAGGCACTTACCGTGAGACTCTCCTGTGGTGATGTATTTTAACATATCATTATCTCTCCGCCCGAAACGGACGGTGGCACTGTCTGACAAGAAGACTGGCCCTAACTTTTATCACAAAGCCACCTAAATTTCTACCAAAATTCACTACACCTGGCTGGAATGTATGCTAAAATAGCAAAATTCAGAATACAGAATATAGAATTTAGGATTCTGACTGCTGAATTCTACTAGTTAGAGACATGTATAAATTCTTTGTAGCCCTACGCTACCTGAAAAAGAAAAAGAGCAGCTACATAGCCATTGCGGCTGTGGCCCTGAGCGTTATGACCTACATCGTGGTGCTATCGGTGATGGGCGGTTTCGACAGGGAGCTGAGGACTAGAATCCGTGGTACCCTGGCCCATGTGATTATATTGAAGATAGGTGGGTTGTATGCCTTTGATAACTATAAAGAAGTTGTGGAGATGGTGAAGGGCCTTGAGCACGTGAGGGCCTGCGCCCCCTTTGTGGAGGGTCCTGCCCTGGCGAGGATAAGGGGGAACAGGGAGTTTGCCTATTTTAGGGGGATAGACCCCATACAGGAGGCCAAGGTGGGGGATTTTGCCTCCTACGTAGGCAAGTTCGGTAAGAAGCCGGAAGACCTCCTGAAGGTGCATGGAGAGACCAAGACTGCCAGTATCTTCGGCGGGACGGAACTCCTGAGGTTGTTACCAGGGGATCCCGAGAAAGAGCCTGAGTGTTTTATCCCGGAGGGGGAGAAGGTTACACTGGTGACGGTGAAGGGCTGGGACAAGATAAGCGTAAAGCCCTTCGTGGTGGAGGGGAGGTTCCAGTCAGGGATGTATGACTTTGACAAGACCTTTGTGTACATCCCCCTGGAGGCCGCCCAGGAGCTGGTGGGCAGTCCGAACGCCGTGACCGGGATAAGCCTGCAACTGGATGATTACCGTTACGGACCCCAGATAAGGGACGACCTACAGAGGCAGTTAGGCCCCGGCTATTTCGTCCAGACCTGGGAAGACGTGCGCAAGACCTTCCTCAGGGCGGTAACGCTGGAGAGGAGGGTCATGGCCATCATCCTCTTCTTCTTCCTTATAGTAGCGGCCTTCTGCATAATGGCCATCCTGCGTATGATAGTCTTTATTGTTGCCAAGGATATAGGCATACTGAAGGCCCTGGGTGCCACTCATACGGGCATCCTGAGTATCTTCCTCTTCAAAGGGTTTTCCATTGGGTTCATCGGCGCCTCCATCGGTGTGGGAATAGGACTAGGGCTGGTCTCCAGGATAAACTGGTTTGAACATCAACTCTATCTGATTACAGGCTGGAGGCCCTTCCCCCCGGAGGTGTATTACTTTGATAAGATACCCACGGAGGTAAATGTCTGGGGCCTGGCCATTATAGCAGGGGTGGCCATATCCCTAAGCATCCTGGCCAGCGTGTACCCTGCAGTCAAGGCCGCAAGACTTGACCCCGTAGAAATCCTACGCTACGAGTAAACTCCTTGCAGTCGCCCAAAATAAAAGGGCAGGTACAAGTTGAAAATCCTGAAAGTCCGCCTTTTGTTGGGAGGACGCCGTGTTATGGGCGGGACCTGCCCCTACAAAGATTTGATTACAAATTTCTATTGTTTGCCCTGGACTTCCAGGAAACGGAGGATTTCTTTTTCTACCTCTTCCATGGTCACGTCGGTGTCCTTGCAGTAACCATGGGGGCGCAGGTTAGGGACGGCCATGATGGCCTTGGGCATGGCGGCCATGAGCCCGATGCGTAGTTCCTTCTCGCAGGCTACTGCCACCACCCCGCGGATTTCTTCCGACTTTACCCTCTGCAGTGCCACCCTTCCACCCGAGGCCACTGCAATCTGTACCCCATATTTCTCGGCGAGTTCTATGAGGTTCTTCACCTTGCATTTACCACACCGCTTGCATTCGCCGAGGTCAAGGGTAATCTTTTGAGGACATTTTGAATACTGGATACAATGGGGGAATAGTATCAGGAGGCTGTTGGGGGGGCACTTGGCCGCCCTCAGCTTATTAACCAGGTTGCTCAGGGACACAATTTTTGAGTCAATGGTCTCACTCAGTGTCATAGTAGTGAGATTCTACTCACTGAGAGAGGAAAGTCAAGGGGGTTCTGCC
>DATETB010000071.1:0-2556 GCA_035283825.1 Candidatus Brocadiales bacterium
GGGGTTATTCCAGGCAGTGGTATAGAGTTTACCCGCCCGGTTTATCCTGGTCCTGCAGAAGCACGTCTCTCCAGGGGCCAGATAGCAACCCTTTGGGCAGAGGAAGCACTGTGTCCCTTCACCCACGGTCTTGTACCAGGACGCCTCTTTAGTATATTCGTGGGGGGTGGCCCTGCCGCTTTGCCCGTACGCCTCTTTTGTCCCTAGTCCACCTAATGCCGACCAGAGGGTACTGGCCAGACTCATGGTCAGCCCCACGTTCATTAGGCCTTCTATGAATTCCCTCCTTGAGATGTCGTCTCTGTGCATTTTGCACCTCCCTTAATTCTTTTTGGAAGGGCAGGACTCGGGTACGGCTGGTAGAGAACCCAGGTCCATCCCTTTCCCTGGAGTAAAACCCTTAGATAAGGCAAGCCTCTTTTCCAGTATAGGGATAATCCTTTCGTCCAGGAGGAATCTGCCTACCTTATCCATGCCCTGACCATGGAAACCAAAGGCAGGTCTTTGCCCTCGCCGGGGGCCCGCCTCTGGTTTTGGGGCAAGTTTGCCGGCCATGTCTTCCTTCTCCAGGGCAAATTCCGCGTCCGTCATGGTCCTGGCCTGCTCAATGACCCTCAGCACCTCCTCCCTTTTTGCCGTCTTGTCTGGTAAGGGGCCGAGGTGTTTCTCCAGGCGGTCCAGGAACTCCTCCGTAAGAATGTCCCGGGCCCTGGCATAACGTTCAGCAGGGATGGATCTGGCCCTGGTGAGGAATTTCTCTACTGGTGCCGTGTCAAAGGCCTGTCCGGCCCTGGTGGGGGACTTAAGGTCTTTGGACGGTATAAGGCACGGCTTATAGTCCTCTATAATGGCCAGTTGTCCGGGGGTAAGGACACCCTTGGCCTCCCCTTCCAGTACCTGCAATCTGGTGAAGCCCTCTTCCTTTAGTTCCTTTAATCTGTGGTTTAATTGGCCTGCCTTCTTCTCTACCTCCGGGTCGGGCCTCCAATTCTTATCCATGATGCCTTCCTTAAGTGTGAGTAGTGTCTCTTTGAGCTCGTTGAGGAGTTGGGCATTCTCCTCTAAACTCCCCTGCCTGACGGCGCGTGCCTCTGTGGCCAGATTCATAATCCTGCTGGATTGCTCATCGGTAAGGTTGAGACCATTAAGCAGGTTCAGGAGGTTTATATCCTCCCTTAATGCCTCTACTTGTCTCATCTTCTCCTTTAACCCCGTAGGCCCTTCATCCGCCTTAGGCGGACTACTCCAGGGGGAGGTGATGATGCACAGGATTACTGCAATCAAAACCCTTTTCATTGTATACCCTCCTTTCATTCTCTTAGACTATTGAGAAGTAAGAAGGTTTACAGGAATTTTGTGGAATGTGGGGGTGATATAGGGAGGCTGTTACTTATTTTATTTAACTAGAGATGTAATGGGTTGCACTTATTATTTTGGGTTGGGACAAAATTTACGTCCGAAGTTCAGTCTCAAAGTCTTGTTTAAATCTCTATATTTGTTAAAATACCCCGTCTCATACAATTAAAATAATAAGGGAAAATTCATGGAAGATACCAAAAAACCGTGGGCTGGGAGGTTTGAAAAACCTACCGAACCCTCCGTAGAAGACTTTACGGAGTCCATATCCTTTGACAAGCAACTCTACAAGTATGACATCCAGGGGAGTATTGCACACGCCACCATGCTGGCCGCCTGCGGACTACTCACAGAGGAGGAAAAAGAGGCTATCATCCTGGGATTAAAAGAGATAGAAAAAGAGATAGACCAGGGCAATTTCTCCTTCAAAAAGGGGCTGGAAGACATCCACATGAACATTGAAGTTGCCCTTATCAGGAAGGCTGGTGAGGCGGGGAGGAAACTACATACTGCCCGGAGCCGTAATGACCAGGTGGCCCTTGACCTCAGACTATGGACAAGGGAGACCATTACTCAGGTATCTACGCTGATAGAAGGGGTACAGCTGGAGCTGGCACAAAAGGCCCGTGCCCACCTTGACCTCATCTTCCCTGGCTTTACCCACCTCCAGCATGCCCAACCGGTACTGCTGGCCCATCACCTCCTTGCCTATGTAGAGATGCTGGAGAGGGACAAGGAGAGGCTGGCGGATTCCATGGCAAGGGTGAACCGTTCCCCATTGGGGGCCTGTGCCCTGGCCGGGACTACGTTGCCCATAGACCCGGAGACTACCGCACGGCTCCTCGGATTCTCCCAGGTCTGCACCAACAGCATTGATGCCGTCAGTGACAGGGATTTCTGCCTGGAGTTTGCCTCCAATATGGCTATCCTCTCCATGCACCTCTCCAGGCTGGCCGAGGAATGGATTTTGTGGATTAGCCCCGAATTCAACTTCATAGAGCTAGACGAGTCACTATGCACGGGTTCCAGTATTATGCCCCAGAAGCGCAACCCGGACGTACTGGAACTACTCAGGGCCAAGTGTGCCAGGGTTTACGGCAACCTCTTCTTCCTCTTTAGCCTCATGAAGGCCCTGCCCCTTTCTTATAACCGGGACATGCAGGAGGACAAGGTGGCAGTCTTTGATATAGCCTCTACCGT
>DATETB010000072.1:0-3225 GCA_035283825.1 Candidatus Brocadiales bacterium
GATAACCCTGGGGAAAATCAGGTTGGAGGTACTGCACACTCCGGGACATACGCCGGGAGGGATATGTCTATTGGGCAGGTCAGAGGACAATAAGCCCGACGTCCTCTTCTCTGGAGACAGCCTCTTTCAGGGGAGCATCGGGAGGACGGACTTCCCCGGAGGCAACCAACAGGACCTCGTAAAATCCCTCAGAGAAAAGGTACTGACCCTGAAGGAGGATACCATCGTGTACCCCGGGCATGGTCCTGGCACCACTATAGGCTACGAGAAGGCGAATAACCCCTATCTGTAGGGGCACGTTGTCCGCCTTAGGCTGAAAGTCCGCCTCGGGCGGGCGGATGCCCCTACTACTACTACTTCCCTACCTTTATGGTCTTGACCTTCGCCTTGGGCCTGCGTCTCCTTTCCAATCCATCAATGGCTGAGTCCAGCACGGACTTTAATCCCCGTGGACGCAGTTCCCTGGCGGCCTGGATCAGATTTTCACATGCCCCCTTGAGGTGCCCAAGGCACTTATCCGAGGCCTCTTCTACGTCCCTGGCCAGACGGGTATCGTACATACTCTTGGGGACGTACAGGAGTTCTATTCCGGCCTCTAACATAGATTGCCCAAAATCACTCTTCCAGAAGCGGTCTTGCTGTTCTACGGCCCATCCCTTCAGTCCATAGTCGGGAGTGGCCATCCTGCCACCCTTAGTGCCCTCTTCCTTCGCCATCTTTTCTCCCTCCAAAGGTTATGGTGTAGCGTGCCAGCTTGTCTGGCACGCCAGACGTGCGAGATGAACTCGCACGCTACAACTACAACTCTTTTTTACCTCCAAAGGTTATGTTAAGTCTCTTCCCCTCAAACGCTGCCTTCACCAACTTTCGGTCTGCTATAGCCCTGGGCAGGAGGACGTTCCTCTTGTAACTCCCCAGCCGGACAATCAATTCGTTCTTGTACATGGATAGCTCCAGGTCTTTCTCATTGGCCGTGGGGAGGTGCAGAGAAAGGCAGTAACTCCCATTATGTTGGGTTAATTTCACTGGCCGTTCTGAGACAAAGACCTCCGTTGGGTCTCTATCTCCATACAATTCCCTGGCCATCTCCCTCAGCCTCTCTATGCCTACCATCTCCACCTCTCTGAAGCTTGACCTCAGGATGGGCAGGGGCGAGAAGCTCTCCTCAATTTCCTTCAGATACTTTGACTGGATGTCATTCCACCTGCGGAGATAGTGTCCTGCATCAGGAGGGAACACCCGGTTCACCACCACCGCATCCACCGGAAAGCCAAACAGGTTTAAATAAGAATAGGCCCTCTGGGACTCCTTATACACCATCTTCTCCGGGTTCATCACCAGCCTCATGGAAGAGACCTTGTCGTCGCATAGGATTTCCTTCACCCCATCAATATTCTGATAGAGCACCTCTATGGTGCCATAGACCTCGTCATTGGGCAGTTCCACCTCTATCATAGGGCCAAGTACGGGCCTTACCATCTTCATAATTCTCCGCTCTATGTGGAAGAACTTTTCCATGTACCACCCGGCTATGTCCGGGAAACTGAGCATCCGCATGGTAGAGGCCGTAGGGGAACAGTCCAGGAGGGCCACGTCGTACTCCCCCTTATCATGAAAACCCTTGAGTCTCAGCAGACTGAAGAGTTCTTCCATCCCTGGGAATACGGCAAACTCCTCGGCCACCAGGTCGTTGAATTTCGCCACCGCTACCAGGTTCTTCTTGATAAAGGACTGTATCTTGCCCCAGTTCCTGCTGAGTTCCTCATGTACGTCTATCTCCAGGCCAAATAGGTCCTCTTTCAATCGCTTGGGTTTATCCCCTATCTCCATGTTGAAGGAATCACCGAGGCTGTGTGCGGGGTCGGTGCTCATCACTATGGTCTTGTAACCCAGGTCCGAACACCTGACGGCCGTAGCCGCCGAGACACTCGTCTTCCCAACGCCCCCCTTGCCAGTAAATAGTATTATCCTCAAAGTATCTCCTCCACCAGTGAGGGCAGATTCTAGACCTGCCCCTGCGACTGCCGAACTTGCTCTATTCTATAACTACTTGAAAATATGTCAACTAATTTGAACTGACCTTCGGACACAAGTTCGGACAACACAGCAGGTCTTTTCTTGACTGGTGGACGTATGTTGGGCTATCCTGGAAGGCCTTATGGGACCTGCCCGGAGGATGCCACTTAGGATTCCTGCCATCCAGGGGATGTCCTCCAGTCTCACACCCCCCATTAAGAAGCCCATAAATCTCTTGCATAATGGCCGTACTCAGTGGTATCCTCTTGCCCATGGCGTAATCCGCCTCAGGCGGACTTTCTTTAAGAATAAGTAATAAAATTCTTAAGACAAATATCAGAGGTATCCCGCCTGAGGCGGATTTTCAACTTGCGCCATCTTCCACCTTATTCAAGCTTTTACGGGAATTCTAAGACATCACCTGAGTCGTTCATGGAATATATAGCGTGAACAAGACGCCCCACCCTTGAAATAAAGTAGTAGAGGTGTTATATTCTGCTAAGGTTTGTCCGTTCCGGGGGACCAGAGACATTTAATGCGCCCGTAGCTCAGTTGGATAGAGCGACGGTTTCCTAAACCGTAGGCCGTAGGTTCAAATCCTACCGGGCGTACCACTCCTTCCGCAAGGGAACAAGAGGGACACATCCCCTATTATTTATAGACATAGGTTGACATAAGAAGTATTCGTTTTGTAGAACAGCCACTATGCCGAGGAAGAAGAAAGGTGAGACAAGGAAATAGGGATGTGTTCTAATTATTAAAAATTATTAATCATTCCAAATTCGCAAGTCTGCCCGGTCAGTGCCCATTACCCACCTCATAAGTCGTTCTATATCAGTGTGATACAAAAAATTTACCCAAAATATTTGCCTGATTCCAGGAGGTGTGGTATACTTTACCCTAAAGTGTGAGTGGCTGTTCACTCACTATAATGGCAGGTTAAATCTTATCCGTTCATTTCTCCCCACAACGGGGAAAGGAGGGAGACAGGACATGGTGGGCCTAGCTACTTACTTGAAAGGGCAGGATATACCTGCAAAGAGGCTTTCTTATCTGGCCGGGAATAAGATCTTTTCTGAGACAGACCCGGCCAATGAGATGTATTTCATTGAGTCAGGGCAGGTAAAAATAATGAAGAATACGCCCCAAACGAATGGGGAGGTAAACCTGGCTACCCTGGGACCAGAAGACTTCTTTGGTATCTTATCC
>DATETB010000073.1:0-2285 GCA_035283825.1 Candidatus Brocadiales bacterium
GAGGAGGTTGAGGTTAGCATTAGAGTATAACCCTTCTATGGTAGTAACGATATCTTCCAGTATCTGTAATATCGTGTCCGCCGAAAGGTCCCTCGTCCGGGTCTCAAAGGAGGGGACAAACCCTCCATAAAATAGTCCCGGCCCGCCACCTCTTACCTTATAAAGGAGCATATCCCTGTAATAGGCAAGGAGCAGGTCCAGCCAGGTACGTAAAAGTGAACGCCGGCCCTCTAGTCCAGTAGTGTCAGGACACCATTCTATTAGCTCTTGTGTTATGGAAAAACTATCCACGGACCTTAACCCCTGTAGTATCTCCAGGAAGCGGTCTATGTGGGAGGCAACCCTCTCCTCCCTCAGTTTAGCGGCCCTCCCCGGGCTCCCGCACGAGAGTAGTAGGGCCATCTGTAGGGACAGGGCCCGCCCAAGAGATGGCGGATTTTCAACTTTAGCCCTGTCCATGGTGGAAGGACTTTCGGGTCTGCCTCCGTCTATGAGACCCCTCACTACCTCCGTGGGTAGAGATTGGAACCGTATCATCTGACACCTGGAGAGGATGGTGCGGCGGAGGGAGGGGGCGGAGGTGGTTGTCAGGAGAAACAGGGTGCATGGAGGGGGTTCCTCCAGGGTCTTGAGGAGACAGTTGGAGGCCTCTTCGGTCATCTTATCTGCATCCTCCAGGACGAACACCCTTCGGTTGGCCTCCAGGGGTTTGAGGTAGGCCCTGTCTTCCAAGTCCCTAATCTGTCTAATTGCTATATCCCTCTTTCCCTCCAGGGGGGTTACCCAGTAGAGGTCAGGGTGCATCCCCGAATCTACCTTCCCGCAGGGATTGCATACGTCGCAGGCATCGTTAGACGGGAGTCCGCCTGGGGTAGAGGCCCCCCCCTTAGTCTGACAGAAGAGCGCCTTGGTCAATTCCCTGGCAAATAGGGCCTTTCCCACCCCTTCTGGCCCATAGAAGACATAGGCATGTCCCAGCCGTCCCCTGGATATGACGCCCTGGAAATAGCTGACCGCATGAGTTTGGGATATAACCCGTCGGAAGGACATAAGATTAGGGAGTAGGGGTTAGGGAATAGGGGCTAGGGCATATAAAATTGTAAAATGAAGATTGGCCCGCCTGAGGCGGATTAAAATTTGCAATTTCCAATTTTTCCCCTGACCCCTGGATCAATAATCCTCCTCTTCCTCCTCCGTCTCCATAATGGCCAGTATATCTCCAACCTGCACTACGTCTCCCTCCTGGGCTACTATCTCCACTAACCGCCCCGTGGCTGGCGCATGGATGCCAAAGGTATTTTCACCCACCGTCAGCTCTACAAGGGTTTCTCCTTCTTCCACTTCGTCGTCTTCTTCTACAAACCAGCTGGAGATAGTTGCCTCATCGCCTTTATCTCCTGCTACCTCAGGCAGTTCTACCTCTATTCTCATCTCTCTAACCCCTCCAACGATGCATTAGAATAATACGAACTCCTGACAAAGGGTCCCGCTTTTACTTCCTGGAAACTCATAGAACATGCCAATCTTTTATACTCCGCAAACTCCTCAGGTTCAAGATACCTCTGGACAGGGAGTTGTTCCCTGGTGGGTCTCAGATACTGTCCAATGGTAAGGACGTCGCACCCTACCTCCCTCAGGTCTGCAAGTACCTCAAGCACCTCCTGGCGACTCTCTCCGAGGCCCAGCATTACCCCAGATTTTGTTTTTATATTTTTACACTGCTTTTTTGTAAATGCAAGTACCCACAGGCTTCTTTTATAAGAGGCCCCCTGGCGGACCTGCGGGTAAAGCCTGGGCACTGTCTCTATATTATGAGAAAGTATGTCTGGCCCTTCCTCCAGCACCGTGGTCAAGGATTCTTGACTGCCCTGGAAATCCGGTACCAGCACCTCCACCGCCACCCCCTTTATCTCCCTCAAGCCCTGGATGGTCTTCTTGTAATGGGCGCTTCCACCATCGGGGAGGTCATCCCTGGTAACGGAGGTAACTACCACATGTCTAAGGCCCATCCTGCGGACCGCCCCGGCGAGTCTAAGGGGTTCCTCCCCGTCCAGGGGGGCAGGGTTCCCCTTCCTTACACTGCAGAAACTACAGCCCCTGGTACATACTCCACCCAATATCAAAAAGGTGGCAGTGCCCCTGGAAAAACACTCCTCAATATTAGGGCACAGGGCCTCCTGACACACGGTCTTGAGTCCAAGCCCACTGATGAGTGATGAAACCCTTGAGCCCCCTCCGGTACGGCGTTTCCTCAGCCACGGGGGGAGGCCATTCCTCCTGACTCC
>DATETB010000074.1:0-5742 GCA_035283825.1 Candidatus Brocadiales bacterium
CTTGCCCTTAATCCGCCCTCTGTGGGACTTCCTGAACTTAACCCTTCTGGGCATCAGCCGCATGAGCAGTCTCCTTTACAGGTACAGGTATTTCTCCCGTATACACCCATACCTTTATCCCTATAGTGCCGTAAGTCGTAACGGCCACGTGGAAACCATAATCAATCTTCGCCCTGAGCGTGTGGAGGGGTATCTTCCCCTGGCTGGTAGTCTCCGTCCTGGCTATCTCTGCCCCGCCTAGCCTCCCAGATATCTGGATTTTTATACCCCCGGCCCCGGCATTCCTGACCGTGTCGACAGCCCTCCTCATGGTCCTCCGGAAGGCCGCCCTTTTCTGCAACTGCTCCGCTATCCCTTCGGCTATCAGTTGGGCTGACAGCTCTGGTCTATCTACTTCCTTAATCTTTATGTTAATCTGCCGGCCCGTAATTGCCTCTAACTCTTCCTTTAGTTTATCTATACCAGCGCCCTTCCGGCCTATTATAAGCCCGGGGCGGGCCGTATGGAGGGTTACCCTGGCCTCCTCCCTCGTCCTATCAATCTCCACGATGGGGATGCCTGCAAAACTATAGTTCTTCTTGACGTGCTTTCTTATCTTATGATCCTCTACCAGGAGTGAACCAAAATCCTTCTTTCTGGCATACCACTGGGAGCGCCAGTCCTCAGTTATTCCCAGTCTAAACCCTGTAGGACATACCTTCTGGCCCATAGCCTACCCCTTCCCCTTCCTCTCGTCAGAAAGGACTACCGTTATGTGGCTGGTCCTCTTCTTCAACGGGGCCCACATCCCTCTGGGCCTGGCCCAGTGCCACTTCCTTATGGGCCCGCCATCTACCATGATCTCTACCACCTTCAGGTTGTCTGGGTCTACTTCCATATTCTCCTCTGCACTGGCCAGGGCCGCCCTGAGGGTCTTATCTATCATGGAAGCCGCCCTCTTGTGGTTGAACCTGAGGGTCTCCAGGGCGTCATTTACTGACTTGCCCCTTATCAGGTCTACCACCAGTCTGGCCTTTCTGGGAGATATCTTGGCGTACTTGTATATAGAGCTTACACGCATACCTTAAGCCCCCCGGGGTTTCATCTCCTTCTTCTTCACACCACCGTGTCCCCTGAAGATACGGGTAAGGGAGAACTCCCCTAACTTATGTCCTACCGTGTCTTCGGTGACGAAGAGTTTATTGAATACCTTACCGTTGTGGATCAAAAAGGTGTGTCCCACAAAGTCTGGAATGATAGTACAGGCCCTGGCCCAGGTACGGATGGGTTCTTTGTTCCCTGCATCCTTTTGCTTCGTCACCTTCTCCAGGAGCTTTGCATCCACGTATGGTCCCTTCTTTACGGAACGTCCCACTGTTTATTTTTGCCTCCTGCGGATAATGAACCTGTTGCTAATGTCTCTCTTACCACGTGTCCTTCCCCCCTTGGAAAGGACACCCGTACGAGAACAGGGGGGGCGTCCTCCGTGGGACCTTCCCTCCCCTCCACCCATGGGGTGGGATACCGGGTTCTGGGCTACTCCACGGACACGGGGTCTCTTCCCCATGTGCCTCCTCCTGCCTGCCTTCCCGTAGGTTACGTTAATGTGGTCCAGGTTGCCCAACTGACCAATCGTGGCCCTGCAATTCTCATGCACCTTGCGTATCTCCCCAGAGGGGAGTACCACATGGGCATATCCACCTTCCCTGGCCAGGAGGGTGGCTACACTCCCCGCCGACCTGACCATCTGGGCGCCGCGCCCAATCTGCAACTCTACGTTGTGTATCTGCATCCCGAGCGGGATATTCTTCAGGGACATGGTATTGCCCACTTTGGGTTCTACCTGCTCTCCCGAGACCACCGTATCGCCTGCCTTTAGTCCCTCGGGGGCCAGGATGTACCGCTTCTCACCGTCCTTATAATGCAGTAGTGCAATCCTGGCAGAGCGGTTGGGGTCATACTCAATGGCCGCCACACTGGCTGGGACACCGTCCTTGCCCCGCTTAAAGTCTATTATCCTGTAAAGACGCTTCGCCCCCCCTCCACGGTGTCTGGCAGTGTAATGGCCAACGTTGTTCCTCCCCCCAGACTTAGGGAGGGGTTCCAGGAGGGCCTTTTCGGGTTCTTTGCGTGTAAGCTCAGAAAAATCTACGACGCTTGCAAAGCGTCTGCCAGGAGAAGTAGGTTTATAGTATTTAAGCATCTCTAGTATCCTAAATCTATGGTATTGCCTTCCGCCAGGATTACAACGGCCTTTTTCCAGGTATGGATTTTTAAGGGGCCGTGTTTGGTCCTTCGTGGTTTACCCCTCTTGTTCATAGTCCTCACCTTAAGGACCTCCACCTTGAAGAGTTTCTCTACAGCCTCTTTTATCTGTATCTTGTTGGCCTTCCTATCCACCTCAAAGTGGTAGGCGTCCTGCTTGTCTCTGTCGGTAACGCTCTTTTCCGTATGTAAAGGCTTCCTGATTATCTGATAGATATCCATGGCTACTGTATACTATTCAGCTGGTCCTTTGTAATAAGGAGTCTTTTCCTTTTTAGAACCTCATAGGCGTTAAGTTGGGAGGCAGGCATAAGGGCCATCCCGGGGATATTCCTGACAGACTTCCATAGGACGTGGTTATTGTCCTTGGCTACCATCAGGCAACTCTCATGGATACCCAATGTCTTTAGAAGCTGGACCATCTTTTTGGTGCGTGGGGCGTCAAACTCTAACATGTCTACCACCGTAACCTCTCCATCCAGGAGTTTACCCAGGAGGGCAGAATGCAGGGCCGCCTTCTTTGCCTTCTTGGGTATCTGGTAGGAATAGTCTCTAGGCTTGGGACCGAAGACCACCCCTCCCTTTCTCCACAACGGGGAGCGTACCGTACCAGCCCTTGCCCTGCCCGTGTGCTTCTGGGCCCAGGGCTTCCTGCCAGAACCATGGACCTCTGCCTTGGTCTTGGTACAGGCCGTACCCACCCTCTTGTTGGCCTCGTACATGAGGACGGCTTCCTTGAGGAGGGCCTTCTTCACCTCCCCTCCAAGGCGTTCCTCTGGCAAAGAGAGCTTTTCCACTTCCTTTCCCTGACCGTTATATACTGCCAACTCTATCATCTATTTTTTTCCTTTATACTCCGCCTGATTATTACGTAGCCCCCATCAACCCCGGGCACTGCCCCTCTGACCATGAGGAGGTTCCTCTGGGTATCTACCTTTACTACCTTCAGGTCCTGGACGGTTACCCTCTCCACACCCATATGCCCTGCCATGTGCTTGCCCTTCCAGACCCTGCCGGGGTCGGTGTTGGCACCTATTGACCCAGGGGACCTATGCCTTGTTGAGCCATGGGAGCCTGGACCTCCATGAAAGCCCCACCTCCTCATGCCTCCCTGAAAACCCTTTCCCTTGGTCAGCCCTATAACGTCCACCTTCTTTATCTCTGCGAATATTTCAACACCGAAGGATTGTCCAGGCTGAGGCGGTGTCTCGTCTGTGTAAGAGACCTCTCGGATAAACCTTTTTGGGGTAGCCGCGGCCTTCTTGGCGTGCCCTATCTCTGGCTCTGAGGCGCTCTTTTCTTTCTTATCATCAAAGCCCAATTGTACGGCAGAATACCCGTCCTTCTCCCTGGTCTTCACCTGGAGGACGTGACATGGCCCTACCTGTAAGACGGTAATGGGCACTAGCAGACCGTCCTTTTGAAAGAGCTGGGTCATGCCGATTTTTTTCCCTAGTATTCCACCAATCATCTGAAAGTCTCCAGCAGATTCGCTAAAAGGCTAGACCTTAATCTTTATCTCTATCCCGGCAGGCATATTGAGCCTGTTCAGGGAATCCACCGTCTTAGCAGTGGGTTCTACGATATCTATGAGGCGTTTGTGGGTGCGGATTTCAAATTGCTCCCTGGACTTCTTATCCACATGGGGAGACCTCAGGACGGTGTACCTCTCTATGCGGGTAGGCAGTGGTATAGGCCCAAAGACCTTAGCCCCGGTCCTCTTGGCCGTGTCTACTATCTCACCGGCGGCCTGATCCAGCACCTTGTGGTCGTAGGCCTCCATCCTTATCCTTATCTTCTGGTTAATTTCCATCATTCACCTGTGGAAAAGTCTTATAATGTAACAATTTTTCTTTCTATGTCAATCACTAACTGGCTGACACGCAAAGTTCTTTTGGAACAGCCCTGTACTCAAAAGGTTCCATAACGTAGCTCCCGCGTCCACTGGTGAGAGACCTTAAGGCCGTGGCATAGCCAAACATCTCCGACAGGGGTACGTGGCCCCTAATTATCCGTACTCCGCTCCTGATATCCAACTCCATAATGTTAGCCCTGCGACCATTAAGGTCCCCAAGGGCGTCGCCGAGATATATCTCTGGTACGGAGACCTCTACCTTCATTACAGGCTCTAGTAATATAGAGCCAGCCTCCTGTACTGCACGGCTCACAGCCCTGGCGGCTGCGGTATAGAAGGCCAGGTCGGAGGAATCTACCGGATGATGAGAACCATCCTTGAGGGTGGCCTTGACGTTAATCAACGGGTAGCCGCCCAGGACTCCCCCCTGGGTAGTCTCTTCTACGGCGTTTGCTACTGCCTTGATGTAGGGCTTGGGGATGGCCCCTCCCACTATCTCATCCTCAAAGAGGACCGGGTGGGCGTCTTTACAGGGTTCAAAAAGGATTACCACGTGGCCGTACTGGCCATGCCCTCCGGTCTGCTGTATGAACTTCTCTTCTATGAGTACCGCCCTGCCCAGGGTCTCCTTATAGGCTACCTTGGGTGAGCCCACGGTGGCATCCACCTTGTATTCGCTGAGCATACGGTTCTTCAGCACCTCCAGATGGAGTTCCCCCATGCCAGAGATTATGAGCTGTCCTGTCTCATCGTTCATCTTGACGCCAAAGGTGGGGTCTTCCTTCTTTAGTTTGTTGAGGGCGTATATAAGTTTTTCCTTCTCCGCCTGGGTCTTGGGCTCTATGGCCATGGAGATGACCGTCTCAGGGAACAGTACAGGCTCCAGGAGGATTTGATGCTGGCGCTCACAGAGGGTGTCCCCCGTGACCGTATCCTTCAGGCCGACGGCGGCCACGATATCCCCTGCCGTAGTCTCTTCCACCTGCTCCCTGGTATTGGCGTGCATCTTGTAGATGCGGCTTATTAACTCCACCTTGTTTTTCCTGGAATTAAAGACCCTCTGTCCCGAACGTAATCGCCCGGCATACATCCTTAGATAGGTAAGGTCTCCGTGTTTGTCAGTCATGATTTTGAAGGCCAGGGCGGCCAGGGGCTCCTCCTCGGAGGCCTTCCTGACTATCACCCCTTCCTTATCGGGATGGGTACCCTCCACAGGGGGGACGTCCATCGGGGAAGGGAGATAGTCGCCTACTGCGTCAAGGAGCATCTGTACCCCTTTGTTCTTCAGGGCAGAGCCGCACAGGACGGGAACTATCCTGGTACTGATGGTAGCCTGGCGTATGGCCTTCTTAATCTCTGCTTCCCCTATGGGCTCCTCCCTGAGGTACATCTCCATAAGCCATTCCACCTCTTCTGCCACCTTCTCTATCATCTCTTCACGCATCTTCTTGACGAGGGGCAGGTCTTCAGAGGGTATGTCTACCTCTTTATACTTTGTACCCAGTTCCTCTCCTTCGTACGCCCATGCCTTCATTTCCACCAGGTCTATACAACCCTTGAAATCCTGTTCTTTCCCAAGGGGTATCTGTATGGGAACTGGTTTTGCTCCCAACTTCTCCCTGACCTCTTCCACCACCTTAAAG
>DATETB010000075.1:0-13480 GCA_035283825.1 Candidatus Brocadiales bacterium
CAAGATACCCTGGGTCTTTTACCTATGGTAAATACAGGGGGCATGGTAAGCGGCAAGATTGAATGCCTTACGGAGGCCGACTTTGCCGCCCTCTTGAAAATCGCCCAGGGACACGAGGAGCTTGGCGTCGGGAGTGGCCCTGCCACGCTTACCCTGGCAGAGACCCAGGGTGAGGTACGCCTGTTCTGGCACAATGACATCGGAGACAGCACCTGCTGGCGGTTCGTCGGGAAGAAGAGGGAGGCGGTGAAGAACGCCGTCCTGGCAGATATACAGTCCTTTAAGAAGATGACCTCTACGGGAAGTTTGTTCTAGCTGGGGGGGGGTGGGGTAATTAGACAACCGAAGAGGGTGAGGGGGGGGACTTCCTCTATCCTTACCTTTATCAACTCCACTTTAAGGGTACTGATCCCCTCAAAGACTACTATCTGATTCTGGGGGGTGCGGCCAGTGAGCCTCTTTTTATTTGATTTACTGGGCCCTTCTACCAGTACCTCCACTATCTGCCCGACCCTCTTCTTGTTTTCCTCAAGACTTATACGGGATTGTACGTCTAGTAACCTCTGGTTCCTCTCTTTTTTTAACTCCAGGGGGACGCTGTCGGGGAGTTCTGACGCCTTTGTGCCCGGCCTTGGGGAGTATTTGAAGACATAGGAGTTCTGGAAGCGGGCGGACTCCATCAACCTGACCGTATCCTCAAAGTACTCCTCCGTCTCCCCCGGGAAGCCCACTATGAAGTCGCTGACAATGGCAATATCTGGCACCAGTCTCCTGGCAAGTCTTATCAGTTCCAGATAATGCTGGGCCGTATGACCCCTCTCCATCTCCTCTAGTATATGGTCTGAGCCAGACTGGGCGGGTATATGGAGATGTTTACAAACCTTGGGTAACTCCGCCATAGCTTCCAGCACCTCCCTTGTCATATCCTTGGGGTGGGAGGTAACAAAGCGTATGCGTTTAAGCCCCTCTACCTTGCTAACGGCCCTCAGCAAGGAGGCCAGGTTTGTACCCTTCTCCAGGGTTTTGCCATAAGTATTTATGTTTTGTCCCAGGAGGGTAATCTCTTTACAGCCCTCATTGACAAGAGATTGGGCCTCCTCTACTATCTCCTCTACCGTCCTGCTTATCTCAGGGCCTCTTACGTGAGGGACTATGCAGTAACTGCAGTAGTTGTCACACCCCCGCATGACTGTTATATATGCCTGGTAGGGATTCTCCCTGGGGGGACGCCGTCTGGGGTAGCTCACCACCTTTTCATCTGATACGGCCAGGAGGTGGCCCCCGTTACTACCCAGCCTCTCCAGGAGTTCAGGGAGCTTATCAAACATCCTCGTCCCGCAGACCATATCCACGTGGGGGTATCTGCGGAAGATTTCTTCCCCCTCTTTCTGGGCCACACAGCCCAGGACGCCTATCACAAGTCCTGGCCTTTGGGTCTTGCGGGCCTTTAGTTGAGACAGGCGGGAGTAGACCCGGTCCTCTGCACGTTGGCGGACACTGCAGGTGTTGAAGAGGACGACGTCGGCGGAGGACTCATCCCCGGCAAGCTGATAGCCCCGCTCCAGTAGCAGGCCCAGGGACAGCTCCGAGTCCGCCTTGTTCATCTGACAGCCGAAGGTGGTGAGGAAGATGGATTTCATTTGTCTTTTCTTAGCTAGGTCTTTGGTGGCTCTTTCTTCGGTATTTTGGCTGGAAATTCGTAAATGAACTTTAGCAACATTCTTTATCGTATGGAAAAGGATGTCCATTCTGGCCATTTTTCCTTATGATAAGGAATAGCGTATATAAGACTTTCGCACACGTCAAGAACAAACCACCCCCTCCTGCCAGCTTTCTATAGCTTGATTATGACTTTTGCTATCCTCTCCATTGTCCATCTTTGTCACGTTCATAGGTTAACCAAAGGCGGTGAGGAAGACAGATTTTTTAATATTTCTTGTGTTGCTGGAATATCACTTTAAGTCAAATGGGATGCGTCTTGACGCATCTATGAAAAAGCTGTGCAAGGCCAATTTTAATTCGCGGGGTTCTCCTTTTTCAGGTGTCAAGGAGGAGCGCACCCCGAAGAGGGCGTAACATCCTTAACACCTGTGATACTACAGCAAAAAAAGCTTGCACAACTTTTTCATAGACGAATTCGTATCCTAAACTCAGACAATATATGGTTGACTTTTCTTTTTGTTCAGGTACCATTTGTGGAAGGAATTCCCTTTGTTAGAACGGCTACTGGATAAGAGATCCCCACGTCACAACAGGAAAATGTTTAAGTGAAAATCCTCTTTGTGTATAAGCACGTTGAATACATCGACCCTATGGGCATTATGCTCCTCTCCGCCCTGGCAAAGGAGAAAGGGCATGAGACGTACCTCAATGTCTTGTCAGATGGCAACTTACATGACATGCTAAAGGAGGTAAATCCCGATATTGTTGCATACAGTGCTAAGACAGGGGAACACAAATATTATCTGGCCGCAAACCAGGTAGTAAAAAACTACAGCAAAAACATCTTCAGCATTATGGGTGGTCCCCATCCCACCTTCTTCCCCGAGACGATAGAAAAGACCAATCTGGACGCCATCTGCGTGGGGGAGGGCGATGACGCCTGGCCAGAGTTCCTGGAGGCTTACGCAAATGGGGCCGATATCCACAATATCCCAAACATAGTGACCAGGGAGAACAGGGCCAGGAATTCTCCCCCTATTATACGCCACAAAAAGCGGGACCTGGACTCACTACCCTTCTTTGACCGTGAGCTCATTTATAACAACACAAAACTGGGCCGGTTTCCTATGCGGAGCTTTATGGCCAGCAGGGGATGCCCCTATAAATGCACGTACTGTTTTAATCGCCAATACAACCAACTTTATAGCGGCAAGGGGAAGGTATCTAACCGATATAGCGTTGACCGCCTGTGTGCCGAACTCAAGGAGCTCAAATTGAGGTGGCCCACCCAGGTTATTAAGTTTTACGATGACATTTTTACGTTGAGAGAGGACGACTGGCTGGAAGAATTTTCGGAGAAATATCCGAAAGAGGTAGGCTTACCTTTTCATTGTCTAGTTAGGGCAGACATCCTTACTGAAGGGATGTTGCTTAAGTTAAAAAAGGCCGGTATCCAGTCCATAAGCATGTCCATAGAGGCAGGCAGTGAATTTGTGCGCGAACACATCCTGGAGCGCGGCATGTCAACGGAAGCTATGATTAGAGGTTTTGACCTCTGCTACAAGCACGGTGTGTACACCTTTGCTAATACGATTTTAGCCATTCCAGTAAAGAAGGAGGTTGAAGAGAAATATAATCTCCCAAGCGCCCTGGAGCGGGACATAGAATCCCTGGACATGAATATCCGATGTCATGTTACCTTCGGCGAATTTCCCATACTCTTCCCCTATCCTGGGACAAAGCTGGGCCAGTATTGTGCAGAAAATGGCTTTTTTGACGGCGACTACGACAAACTCCACATGAGTTACTCTACTGAATCCCCGATGAACTGTTTTTCCCCTGAGGAGAAACTCAAGCAAATAAACCTTACCTTGTTGGGCCCGTTGTGTCTCATGTTCCCATGGATGAGGGACATTACCATCAACCGGCTCATCAAATTGCCGCTTACCAGCTTGTACTTCCTCTTTTATTACCTTGCTAAGGTCTATTTAATAAAGACAAAGATATACCCCATGGGGTTTTCGCCTGGAGATTTCATCAGAAACGTCTGGCACAGTTTGTCCCTGGAGTGGTTCAAACACTCAAAAGAAAAAGTTTATCAGGAGAAGCCCAGCTCCTTGACTGCAGGGGTTGGTAAATGAGCGTGAAGGAACATACTATCATTGGAGGAATTGTCTCACTAGGGCTTTTGCCTTTATTGGGCGTACAAAGTCTCGCCCTGTGGGCTGCTTCCATCCTCATTGACACTGACCATTATCTGGAGTTCCTCTATCACAATGGTCTCAAGAGCTTCAGCCTTAAAGAAGCTAATTCTTATCACCGTATTCTTGGAGGCTGGCTGTCCAAACCAGAATTCATAAACCTGAGTATCTTTCACACGGCGGAATGTCTACTGTTGATATACTTCCTATCCCTCTGGCTAGGCTCTCCGTGGCTTAAGGTCATCTTCTATGGTATGCTGCTGCATCTCATTCTAGATGTGGCGCATTTCTACAAATACGGACTGCTCTCCAAGCGGGCCTTTTCGGTTGTGGAATTTAAGATACGAAAGGGTATTATGGAACGTAACGGTCTGTATCCAAAAGTGTTATATAAAAAGGCCCTTGACTTAATGTGTCAGGGTACGCAGAATTGATACTCCCAAAGATAAAAGAATCTTTTTCCTTCCCCTACGTCTGTATGCTTGGTGCCCCCTGTTTGCCTTTGTTGCCTTCTTAAGATGTCCTGCCAGGACCCCAGGCCCTTATCGGGGATATTGGTCTGCGGCAGGGCCACTCCCAACGAATAGAGAGGCCCGGCTGAGGCAGATTTGAGACCCTTAGAGACATGGACAAAGTACTGGTAATAATTCCGGCCTATAATGAGACAAAGTCCATTGGGGGAGTAGTGAGAGATATCAGGGTCTCCCTCCCAGGAGCCGATGTGTTAGTGGTTAACGATGGTTCCACCGATGATACCTCCGGGGAGGCCAGGCAGTCTGGCGCCATGGTGCTGGACCTGCCCTGTAACATGGGGCTGGGGGTGGCGGTCCAGAGCGGACTTATCTTTGCCCAGGATAGAGGCTACAGATTTGTGGTACGTATGGATGGCGACGGTCAGCATCGGCCTACGGAGCTCAGGGCCCTTCTAGCCCCACTAGAGAAGGGAGAGGCCGATATGGTGATAGGTTCACGCTTCCTGAAGGCGGTATCCACCTCCGGGTTGAATGAATATAAACCCAACATGGCCAGGAGGATAGGTATAGGTCTCTTTTCTGGCCTCCTGAGCATCCTTTTGGGTACCAGGGTTACTGACCCAAATTCTGGTCTCCACGCAATGAACCATAAGTCCATAAGTTTCTTTGCTAAAGAGTACCCACCAGACTACCCGGAGGTAGAGATCCGCGTCATGGCCCACAAGGCGGGGCTAGTTGTCAGAGAAATACCCTCCACGATGCTACATCGCACCGGGGGCGTTTCCTCTATTACCTCCCTCAACAGTGTCTATATAGTCTTGGAAATGCTGACCTCCACGATAGTGGGGATGTTCAGAAGGGTAGAACGGTAATGACCCGTATACAGATACTAGCTATCCTGGCCTCCCTTCTTCTGATGTTTCTTACAGTGGAACTTATAAGGAGGAAATACCTGGAAGAAAAGTACGCACTGGTATGGTTACTAACGTGTATATTTTTCCTCCTGTGCTCCATAAATCTTGAGATTTTAAGCTTTCTGGCAAGATTAACCGGAATACTTGTCCCCGCCAATTTCCTCTTCCTATTGGCCTTCTTCTTCCTGGTGGTCATATGCCTCAGTCTGACTGTAGTAGTATCCAGAGAGAGTCAGAGGCAGAGGAGGCTGACCCAGGAAGTTTCTATGCTCAAATTCAACCTGGAGGAGATAAAAAAGAGGGTGGGATTGGGTGGGAAAGGGGGGCAGAAGGGTTCTTCCTAGCCTGGGTTACTAATGATGGGGCGTTTTATGTAAACCTAGGGCCTTGTAAACGAGGTTCATCCTGAGACTCCCCTTTACGGCCTCCGCCAATTCGTTGTAATCCTCTTCCCTGGACTTCCGGAAGTCGTAAGGACAGACCTTCAGGTCTGTCCCACTCATCCCCTTCCTCTTCCTCAAGTAGCCGAGGAACCCGGTGCGGAAAGAGTCGTTATCAAATAGCCCGTGGAGGTAGGTGCCCAGTATCTGGCCATTGTTAGCTACCGCCCCATCCACTGCCTCAACCTTTCTTCCAGCACGTTCGGTTACCTTTAAGAACGGTGAAGCGTTTCCCTCCGTGATGCCCATGTGGATTTCGTACCCACCGAGATGTTCTCTTACAAAGAAAGGTAATGAGCTGTCCAGCATCTCCGCCTTTACTTGATAGGTGGCCTTTGTGGGGAGGAAGGTGGTGGTGGTATCCAGCACCCCCAGCCCCTCAACAAAATCGTGATGGGATTCCACATGGTGGGGGTCTCTAATGTCTCTGCCCAGCATCTGAAAGCCTCCACATATCCCAACCACAGGGGTTCCCATTTGTACCAGTGAGGATAGTCTCTCCTCCAAGCCCCTTTCCCTTACGTGAAGGAGGTCGGCCATGGTACTCTTTGTCCCTGGGAGGATGGCTAGGTCTGGACTTCCCATGGATTCCGCCGTCTCCACATACCTGACCCTCACCCCTGGTTCCCTTTCAAGGGCATTAAAGTCGCTGAAGTTGGATATCCTGGGGAGTCTTACGACGGCTATATCTATATCCGCCATTCCATTGTATTGGAAATCCCGTAGGCAGGCAGAATCCTCCTCATCTATATGGAGAGAAGGTAGAAACGGCACAAGGCCCAGTACCGGAAGACCCGTGCGGGATTCCAGCATATCCAGCCCTGGTCTTATGAGTGACGGGTCTCCCCTGAATTTATTAAAGACGAAACCACAGACCCGTGCCCTCTCGGCCCTGGTAAGGAGTTCCATGGTGCCAATAACCCAGGCAAAAGAGCCACCCCTGTCCACGTCTGTTACCAGGATTACTGGGGCCTGGGCTATCTCGGCCATCTTCATGTTCACCAGGTCTTTGTCCTTGAGATTTATCTCGGCCGGACTGCCCGCCCCTTCTATAACAATAATGTCAAAATCCTGGCTGAGTGTGTGATAGGCCCTGCTGATTATCTCAAGGAACTCGCCCCTGCGATGGAAATATTCCTGGGCTGTAATGTCCCCGATGGCCTTGCCCATAACCACCACCTGTGAGCCAGTATCAGAATTAGGCTTCAGGAGGATGGGGTTCATCTCCACCCTGGGAAGGACTCCTGCGGCCTCGGCCTGGACCACCTGGGCCCTGCCCATCTCCTTGCCATCCAGGGTGACGAAGGAGTTAAGGGCCATGTTCTGGGCCTTGAAAGGGGCCACCCGATACCCTTCCTGGTGGAGGATACGGCACAGGGCGGCAACTATAATACTCTTGCCCACCCCGGAACCCGTTCCCTGTACCATAATAGCCCTGGCCGTCATGTTAGTCTTGTACCGTCCATAAATATATGGGTTGCATCATGCAATGGGGAGTTCCAGCCTGGCTAAAAAAATTGGAAATTGGAAATTGCAAATTTAAAATTTTAAATTTCCAATTCACAATTTACAATGTCTTTCCCCAGTCCCTAATCCCTGGCCCCGGTCTTCTCGCTAAGGACTGCCCCAAGGGCCTGGAGCAGTAACAGGTTCTCCTCCCGTCTCCTTACGGCCACACGGAAGTATTTATCGTCCAGACCAGGGAAGTTGGAGCAGTCCCTGATAAGGAGTCCTTTTCTAATGAGCATCTCTTTTAGCCCTGCCGAGGTAAGCCCCTCCAGAGTTATCTTAGAGGTTATGAAATTGACGGTGGGAGGGATGGGGTCTATGCCTCCCAGACGGGAGAGTTCCCTGTACAGGAATGACTTCTCCGAGGCCACGTACTCACGGCTCCTGAAGATAAAATCCTCGTCCCTCAGGGCTGATTCACCTGCGAGCTGGGCCAGGGCATTCACCGTCCACGGTTCTTTGTGTCCCTCCGCCTGGCTTATTACCTCTCTGTGGGCTACCATATAGCCGAGCCGCAATCCCGGATAGCCAAAGAACTTGGTCATGGAGCGGAGTACGATTAGGTTTTTGACCCTCCCTGCCTCCGGGAGGACGGTGTATTTATGTGGTTCGTCTACAAAATCCATAAATGCCTCATCTATTACGATAAGAGATTGCGGCAGGCCCTCTGCCAGGGCAAGTACCTCTTCCTTTTTAATGAGGTTCCCGGTAGGGTTGTTCGGGTTGCAGAGGAATATCATCTGTCCACCTGAGGCTGACTCGGAAAGTCTGCCTGGGGTAGACTGGAGGTCGGGTCTGAAGGAGGTATCTCCTGTAGAGACCAGTTTCTCCACGTTAGCCCCTGCCAGCCTCAAGGCCCTGCCGTACTCGCTATAAGTAGGCTCAAAGACCAGCCCCTCTTGCGGCCTGAAGGCCCTGGGTATGAGGTACATAAGTTCTGTGGAACCGTTGCCAATAAGTATCTCTTCCTCCTTGTGACGGGTCTTTTGGGCAATGGCCCTGCGGAGCCTGGTGCAATTTATATCGGGGTAGTGGAGGATAGAAGAAAGACCCTCTCTCAGGGTCTTTGAGAGGGCAGGTGGATAACCCAGGGGGTTGATGTTGGCACTAAAGTCCAGTAGCCCTCCGGGCTCAAGCCCGTAACGGGAGCAAATCTCCTGGATATTACCTCCGTGACCGCTGTGCATGACATTACAAACCGTATCTCTCCTTGAGACGAAGAGAGAGTTGGTAATTCAGATCCATGGCCTTTTCGGACTCGGCGATGGTAAGTGTGCCAGTACCACAGCTGGGGGTCAGGATGGACCTCTCCAGGACTAGCTCCCTGGCCATGCCTTTCTGAGACAGTTGCTTAATACCCCCTTCCATCTTCTTCATTAAGACCTCAAGGGTAACGTCCTTCAGGGCCTCGGAAGTGGTGGGCACGATACCCCAGGAGAGGATTCCACCCCTCTCCAGGAAGTCTTTTAAGTCCTGCGAATAACCAAGCACCTTATCCATAAAGAAGAAGGCGTCAAAACTGAGTATGTCAACCCCGCTCTCCAGTACCATGGACCAGTCAGTGTTGCCACAGCAGTGTATGCCTGGGGTAGCCCCTGAGTCCTTGATGTTATCAAAGATTTCCCGTAGGGATTTTATTACGCTATCTTTTTCAATAGTGGCAAAGGCGGCGCCCAGACAGCTAAGGTACGGTTCATCTACAAAGAGGATTACCGGGGCTTTGAAACCGGAAAGGAAGTCTATCTGCCACCGTGCCTTCATAGAGAGGTGTTTGATTATGGCGTCAAATACGGTAGGGTTATGGAAGGCGGCTACGCCCTGGGAGTCCTTAAGGTTTCCTGCCAGTGTGACCGGACCTACGATTTGCCCCTTGACGGCCTTCAAGTGGGGGAATGCGGGAAAATACCGTCTCATGGCATGGAGCCCTGCGGCAAACTTATCAGAAATGGAATCGGCAGAGAAGTCCTTTTTCTGGTATCTCTCGTACAGCGCCTCCAGCACCTCCCCCTCCTCGCACGTCTCAAGATAAAACCTTTTTTGTCCTGGTTGGAGCCTGAAGAAGGGCATCCCCTCGGTGTACTGTACGCACATCTCCTCTGCGAAGGACACCTTTGGCAACTGTGGCCAGCAGGGAAGCTCCGGGAGGGTGCGGAAGATAAGATTACAGGCCTCCTCCACCTTGAGGTGCGGAAAACTGCCTATGGCAGTGGTAGAACAGTTAGCTTTAAAATCAGGCATAAGGATTCGGTTTTAAATTTACTTGTTTAATGTAGGGACAGACCTTTAGGTCTGTCCAAAGTGGACAGGTTTAATCCGCCTGAGGCAGAGTCCCTACATTACTAATGGTTCAATTCAGTAGACGATACAATACGCCTATTCAGCAGGTTTTTCAACTGATGTTTCGCTGGGATTTTGAGGAGGAGTTCATTTCCTGTCACCCTGATCCGCCTCAGGCGGAGAAGGGTCTGGTATTTTCACTCAGAGATTCTTCGTCCACCTTTGGCGGATTACATACCCCTGAATCCCCTCTTTTAAGAGGGGACAGAGGGGTGTGTATAGATGGTGCGTCGTGATGCACCCTACGGGCTATTTGATAGAGCGAAAAAGGGGACGGTTCTAATTATTTCCTTTTCCGTGCCAGTAAAATAGAACCGCCCCATTTTCCTTCCCATAACTAGATACTTGCAAACCCTTGACTTAGGGAAAATGGCCCAATAGAATTCCTAAACCGTAGGTCAGAGGTTCAAATCCTCTCGGGCGTACCACCTTTCAAGTGGGCTTTCTCATGGGATTAGCACTCTCACTGCCACAACCTGAAGATGACCTTGTTTATGGCCTCGTGGAGCCAGGAGGGTGGGTGGTGGGGTGACTTGTAGAAGATTTCCCTGGCGGAGGCGAATAGGGGGCGGAGTTCATTCAAGAGGGCTGACTCCGAGTGCTTAACGGGGAAGGCAGGGTCCATATCGCTCAAGAGGTAGTAAACCGGGTAGCCAAAGGTGTAATGCCTATCCAGCATGTGGGAGCCGGAGCTGGCTATCTTCGGTGTATTAGCCCAGAACTTGTATAGCCGGCCGTCTCCCTTTACCCTTATGCGTGGCTTTCCGAAGGCCTTTACGGCCTCCTGCATGTATCTGGATAGCATTGGATTGAGGCCCATCTTGGCCGAGCCTACCCAGTCAACTGCTACAATGTCCTCTCCCCCAATAATTGTCATGGTGAGCTGGGGATAAGGGTCTGCAAAGATGCCGAAGGGGCCATCGGCACTGGCCACAGCGTCTATGAAACCGAAATGTATGGGAAAGTGCTTTATGTAATCAATGGTAGGCTCGTAGATGTCCCCCATTTCACAGTGATAGACCTTAAATTTATACTCCATGGGGAGGGCGCCGTAGATATTTTTGATGGTCAGGGTGTAGTAGGCGTAGGAGTGGCTCTTGTTCTTGGCGAAGGAGATGCGGAAGTCGGCAGACTTCCAGTCCTTGTTTACATGGTGCTTACCTAGCTTCCCACCGTAATCCCACTCCTCAAGATTATCCGAAAGGTCCACAATCTTATACGTGCCCCCCTCCTTGTAGCCAATATGAAGGGCCACAGATTTGACGTCCCTTTTGTCAAAAAACACGCTGAGGGTACTCCTGGCCTCCGCAATCTTGATGTTACGGAAGCCTTTTTCGTATATCCTTTCCGTCAGGTGCTCCACCAGAGTAGGGTCTGTGTAGGTGGACTTGTCCTTCAGGGAGTAGAAGAACATGAAGTTGGGTTTGATGATAATGGAGAAATCTTCCCTCTTTTTACCTGACTTGGCCAGGGACCCCTCCAGCACCTGGAAGAAGTCCGACTCTGCTATCACCATGTCCAGTACGTCAAATTTTTCCTTACTATTGTAGATGCTCAGGACTTTTTCCTCGCTTGGGGCGCTGCCGTCCCACTTATCTGCATCTTTAAAGGTAAAGACAGCCACCTTAGTTTCTTTATCGGAGTTTATGGGGGCGGTATTTATTGCGTCTATGTATTCTTCAAGTCCGTAAAAGGTTTGACCGTCGTTCTTTATCCTTACAACCCTCCTCAGGAGGACAGCCGTGGAATAGTGGTCATTCACCAGGGTCAGGAGGTCGTCTCTTACCACGGCAGGCACTGAGGGATTTTCTGTAATGGTCTCCTTTAACAGAAGGTTTTTCTTTATATTCCTCTCAAATACCTTCCCCAGGGCCTTATCAACAAGATCCTTCAGATACCATTCCCTCTCGTTCCTTAGCGTACCGGACACCATCTTCAGAAAGAGGGTCTGTTCCTTAGGGTCTATACCGCAGAGATAATTATAGTACATGGTAGGTTCTCTGAGGTTATTTATCTCCCCAAGCTCTCCTTCTCCAAAGGTGCTTTTTGGGTCAATAGAATAAATGGTATCTCCACTGGAATCTGTAATCCTAATGATTCCCTTCTTTACCTTCACCCTGTGGGGTATAGTGAAGTATCCCAGAAGGGGGAAGAAGGTCAGGTATCTCCTTACCTCATCCTCAAACTTATCTGGAATGGTCCCTGCCAGATTTTCTATAGGCTTGAAAGTCATGTCTACTTTGTCATACTTATGTACATCCAGGGTGATTTTAATCTGGACATTGACCTTTTCTAAGTTATTTCCTTCCTTGTAGTCTTTTACCTCAGAGAAGGATACAGAGTGTCCCTTAGTAATCTGGTATAGTTCCCCCTTGTAGGTGTAGCTATTGGCTTCCAAGTCCACATCCAGACCCTTCAGGGACTGCCTGGTGATACCAAAGCGGAGGTGTCCTCCCTGCCCGTCGGAGATGAGCAGGGCAAGGTCACTCATTGTCTCCTCATCTCCCCAGGGAAAACCTTTGTCGTGTTCTCCCGAGAAAAAGAAGAACTCCCTTGCCGTAGCTTCCCCTTCCTTTTTGAGGTTTCCAGAGAGGACAAGATTTTCGTACCTGGTGGTGTACAAAAATCTTGGCCCCGGAGCATAAGTCTTTAAGGTCTCTGCCACAAAGAAACCTGCAAATTTGCCCAGGGTGGCGTACTCTTCCAGTGGATTACTGGCCCCTATTACCTCACTGGAGGTTATCATCTGCATAATGGAGGCCAGGTCTTTAACCCTGAAGTACATGACGCCACTACCGTAGAGCTTACCTGCCTCGTCCTTTCCCTGGTACACCCTCACAAAGAGGGTAGTCATGTCCTCTACCAGGTCAATTACCTTATCGTTGAAGATATCTTTGAATCCGAATAGGTAGTACTGCTTTCCGTCAGGGGCGTCGAAGTTAAAACTGTAGTACATATTCCTGTGGCCAGTCAGGGGGTTTATATCAAAGAGATTGAATCGCCCCTTTTTGATGGTCATCCTCTCATTCCCTAAAGAGTTGCAGTAAAACTTCCCTTTTAACCTGGCCTCGCGGGAAGACACCTGGACAAACTTGTCCACAGAATCAATCTCTATTTCCACGTCAAATTTTATAGAATTATTGTGCCTTATCCCATAATCTTCCCCGTCCCTAAAATCCCTGATATTCTCCCCCAGGAAGCCATCCATGGTCTCCTCAAAGCGTATGCCAGACACGGTATTCCTCCTTTAATTAAACATAAGAAGATTTATACTCTACTGGCAAGAAGCTATCATAAGCGGCGGTAAAGAATCAAGAAAATTCACCCTTGTCCCGCCGGCCTCGCAAGTTTTTTCATTTGACTGTAACCTGGGATACCAGTATTATTTCCCTACCTAAAAGAAGCCTGTACCGAGGCTTGCCGAGGGAATGAAATCAGGATACCTAAAAGAAGGATATTAAAGATAGCAAGGAGAAGAAATGGCACGAAAGAAAACTCGCGAACATGAACCAGAGGGTGGTTCTCACGAGCCTAAAGTAGAAGGCGGCTTCCACGAACACAAGGTAGAAGCCGGTTCTCATTCACACGGGCACACTACAGAATGCGGCGGCCTGCTTACCGGGAGGTTGACCCTGGGACTACTGGTGGCACTTTCTCTGGGTTTTGGTGTGGTCATGGTAAAGAAATATAAGGCCCTGGAGGCTAAGGCCGGGACAGGAGTAATAACGACGGGGGCGGCCCCAGCAAAAGACCCTGAGGTGGAGAAGGCACTCCTGGAGCTGGGTAAGAAGCTGGGTGCCATCAAGTCGGAACTGGACGAGTTGGAGCCAGTGTTAAAGAAACTGGGCGTAAAGGCGGAGAAGCCAGCCGGCTCTCACGTGCACCACTAGCACGCCTGAAGCGGCAAAGCCCCTCCATAATCCCAGAGACTGAGACCTCAGTTT
>DATETB010000076.1:0-3570 GCA_035283825.1 Candidatus Brocadiales bacterium
TGCCATGCTCAAGAATACCACCGCCAGCCCTATAGATAGTAATGCAATTCCACAGGACACCCTGGCCTCAGTTCAGGATACAAATGCCTCGGTAGACATCCTCTGCCCCCCAACCACCATCAAGCCTTAGCCTATGGAGGAATAACCGTACCTGTCCAGAATCTCTAGGGGAAGGGGAACGGTGGGAACTGGCATCCACTCTGCTATGGTCTCCCCCTCCGTGACAGGTTCACCCTCTTTCTTTATTATCTTGTCAATGTGACCTTCGCTTGGAGCCCTAACACGCTGTGGTAGAGAGCTATTACCTTCTACATCAATTACACCGATGATTTCGCCCTCGCGTATTGTTTTTATCTTGCCTCCTTCTGTTTCCCTCGCCTCATAACGCCACCATCCCATTGTGCCCGTTGCAGGGGCTTTAACGGGGACTGTTTCACCCCCTATGGGGACTTCGGTCCCGAGTAACATCACTGCCTCCTTTCTAGTAGTGCAGGGGGCGCCCAGACGCACCCTGCTACCTGGTAATTACTCGTAGAAGGTCTCTCCAGGGCTCCCAGGGTGAGGACTGCCCTGCCTGCTGTAAGTCCGCCTCGGGCGGGTAAAGTCCTTCCCTTGAAGCCAACTCCCCTCCGCCTGAGGCGGATAAGAGTCATACCTTCGGTTGATTGTTAATGAGGAGTGTAGGGTGCATCCAGACGCACCTTACTACTGAAATCTCCTTGACTTTCTTCCAGGGCCTTTATACCCTGCAAGAGATGTTACATTCCGTACTCTGCCTACTACTTGCAGTTGCCTGCCAGCTCTTTTACCATGAGGGCCCCGCCTTCTCCGCCCCAGGGGGCTGGGACGCCACCTACGGGGGATTTGATTACGACCGAGCCAATTCCATCCACGAGACCCGTGACGGGGGGTACATAGTGGCCGGCGAGACAAGGTCTTTCAGTGTTGGCAGGATTGACATTTGGGTACTGAAGCTCAGGCCAGATGGGACGGTGGAGTGGCAGAAGACCTATGGGGGGTTTGACAGGGAGTCGGCTGAGTCTGTTCAGCAGGCCAGCGATGGGGGCTATATAGTGGCTGGTTATACAGGTTCCTTCGGTACTGGAAAGGGTGATGTCTGGATACTGAAGCTTAGGGCCGATGGGATGGTGGAGTGGCAGAAGACCTATGGGGGAGCTAACGGGGATGTGGCCGAGTCCGTCTGCAAAACCCGCGATGGGGGGTACATAGTGGCTGGTTGGACAAGGTCTTTCGGTGCTGGAGAGGAGGACGTCTGGGTTTTGAAGCTCAGGCCAGATGGGACTGTGGAGTGGCAGAAAACCTATGGGGGAGGTGGCTCAGACGAAGGCTATTCCATTCAGCAAACGAGCGACGGGGGGCATATAGTGGCCGGTGAGACACGGTCTTTCGGTGCTGGAGAGGAGGATGTCTGGGTCTTGAAGCTCAGGCCAGATGGGACTGTGGAGTGGCAGAAGACCTACGGGGGGGTTAATGTGGACGAGGTTCGTTCCATCCGGCAGACCAATGATAGTGGGTACGTAGTGGCTGGTGGGACACGGTCCTTCGGTACAAAAGCCTTTGACGTCTGGGTCTTGAAGCTCAGGGCAGATGGGACAGTAGAGTGGCAGAAGACCTACGGGGGGATTAATGTGGACGTGTCCAAGTCCGTCCAGCAGACTAGAGACGGCGGGTACATAATAGCAGGTTATACAATGTCCTTCAGCATTGGGGAGGCTGACATCTGGGTCCTGAAGCTCAGGGCCGATGGGACAATAGAGTGGCAGAAGACCTACGGGGGGGTTGAGGATGATAGAGCTAATTCCGTTCAGCAGATAAGTGATGGTGGGTACATAGTAGCTGGTAATACGGGCTCATTTAGTGCTGGAAGTCACGACATCTGGGTCTTAAAGCTCAGCCCCGATGGCTCTATAGACCCCTCTTGTGAGTTTATGAGAGATACTGGCACTCTAGGAATAAATAGTAACGCTACGATGCTGGACACCACTGCAAGTGTTGCAGACAGTAATGCCAATCCACAGGACTCCTCGGCTATCATTTCAGCCACAGACATCACAACCCACATCCTCTGCCCCTAGACTGCGGTTGAAGACGATGGCCGGAGACTGTGCTGGCTATCCTGAGTAGTCTAGCTGTGGCGAACCTAGAGTAGCCAGACGCTTCCTTAGATTGGAATGTCCATCTTAATCTCGGCTATCCGGGTGGTTGTCGAGATATCCGTATCCGGGTCCGCTCTTACAAATATGCGAAGGATGCCTGTAACAGGAGAGGGAACATCCTCTTTTATTTGCATCACATAATATTTAAACTGGTAGAGCGGTTCTCCTTTCCTTACGTATAAGTAGTCCTTTCCATACCATTCGAGAATCCTGCCAGTGCTAGGGGGGTAAACTGGCACCGTCCATCTGTCAACTATTATCCCAATGTCCCGGTCTTTGACTGTCATGTGCCTCTCCTTTTACAGCGGCCTTCCTTCCATCTTACTTATATATGGCCTTAATAATTGCTCGTTAGAAGTCTCTCTAAGACTTCTATGGTAAGTAATGTAGGGTGTATCCAGACGTACCTTACTACCTGCGATTGACCAACCCTCTTTGTATAACATACCTCTCAAAAAAGTAAATGGCTGGATTCAATCCGCCTCAGGTGGACCACGGGATTAGGCAAGTAAGTAAAAATAAGGGCGTCCGCATCTTAGTCAGGGAGGGGGATTCACACCTGAAGCTGGTTGTTGACGAGGGTCATCTTTATATCCGTCCCAAACCCGTCGTCCTTCAGGGCGAGGAAGGAGATGCCCTGCTGGACGCCCCCATCTTCCCCGGTAACTGAACTGATTTGTCCCGTGAAGACCACCCTGGGCAGGGAGACCTCCAGTGAACCCCCTGAGGGGGCGGTTACGTTAATCTTCAGGGAAGTACTATTGAGTGCCAGGTATTTGCTGAGGTAACCCATATCTTCGGTTCCCAGCAGTAGACTGCCCGATACCCTCCTAATCCCAGGCCCGAGGAACCACCTCTCCCTTGAACCCAGTGCATGTCCATCCCTGAAGAGGTGGTTCTCCAGTATTAACTCAATCCCCAAGGGGACCCCTACGGTGAGACCCCCCTCTTCCAGGCTAAGGCTGTAGGCAAGGGGCAGGGTCTGGGTCTCCGTCAATCCGGAGGCAAGCGGTCCTGGCAGGACGTCCACCCCCTTAGTCAGGAGGGCTAGCCTCACCCTTATAGGCCCACCTGTGGGCGGGAATATCAGCCCGAGGTGGTCAATGCGACACCCCTTGAAGTGCAGGAAACGGGCGATATCCAGGAAGGCCTTCTCTATGGATAGCCCCGGTGGTAGGGAGCCACTGCCCAGGAGGAGGTGGGTATAAGGGGCAGAACTCCCCGTTGTGGTGGCACTCCCCAGGGCGTGCTTTAGAATGGTGCCTATTGACTCCAACTCCAGGAACAAGTCCAGTCTCCCCCCCACCTCCAGGGGGCCAGCAGAGGTGGCAGTCAACACCCTCTCATCCCCTCTCCTTGCCACTGAGAAATTCCTGTCCTGGACGTCCAACCC
>DATETB010000077.1:0-2164 GCA_035283825.1 Candidatus Brocadiales bacterium
ACTCCTGACCATGCACGCCAAGGAGGCCAGGGAATACGGTTTTGCCAAGGCCATCGTAGAAGACCGTAAGGAGTTACTGGGACTCTACGGTCTCACGCAAGAGGAAGTAATTGAACTGGAGACCAACTGGTCAGAGGATATGGTGCGTTTCCTGGACGGCGTTGCCCCCATCCTCCTGAGTGTGGGCCTTATTGCCCTGTGGCTGGAGTTGAAGGCCCCTGGTTTTGGACTGCCTGGGATTGTAGGTATCTCATGCCTTGCCACGGTATTCCTTAGTAAGTACATGGTGGGCCTGGCAGAGGCCCCGGAGATGCTCCTGTTCATGCTAGGGGTAATGCTGCTCGCCGTGGAGATATTCCTGCTGCCTGGCTTTGGTATAGCAGGGATAACGGGGATTCTACTCATGCTCATGGGGACCACACTGGCCTTCCAGGACTTCGTGGTACCCCAGACCCCCTATCATTATGAGGAACTCAGGGGGAACCTCTTAAAGATATTTTCCAGTATGGCAGTAAGCCTTCTGGTGATAGCCCTTATGGTAAGGTATCTCCCCGGTATGCCACTCTTTGGGCGGTTAGTCCTCAGGGCCTCTGAGGAGGCGGAACTGGGTTTTGGCACCACCCTTGCCATCCCCACGGCTGGACTGGTTGGGCGGCGTGGCTATGCACTGAGTACCCTCAGACCCTCTGGCAGGGCAGAATTCAATGGGGAGGTGCTGGACGTGGTTACGCAGGGAGAATTTGTGGAGGGAGGGCAAAAGGTAGAGATTGTGGAGGTTAGAGGTAACAGGGTAGTTGTCAGACCAGTATGAGCCATACGGAAATAATCATACTCTATGTCCTTGGCCTCATGGCCGTCTTTGCAGAGATACTGCTCCCTGGTATGATTATAGGGATATGTGGCACCCTTTGTGTAGCAGGGAGTATATACCTTGCCTATCAGGCAGGGGAAAAGACCCTGGGGAACGTCCTGCTTGTTACCAGCATACTTTCCGTCCCATTATTTGTTATACTCTGGTATCGGGCGACCTCCAGGATGTTTGCCATCACGGCCTCCGAGGAGGGCTTCTCAGCCTCTAAAGGGTTTGAAGACCTATTGGAGAAGGAAGGGGTTACCGTTACCCCCCTACACCCGTCGGGTATCGCCCAGATAGACGGAAGACGGGTGGACGTCTTAAGCATGGGAGAGATGGTACCCCGAAGTACAAGGATTAAGGTAATAGAGGTAAGGGGGAACAAAGTCGTTGTGAAACCCATTTAAGAGGAATATAAAGTAGCCGCAACCCTTAGGTTGCGCAATTTCTAATTAACGCAGGCTAATCCGCCTGAGGCGGACTGCGGCTACCTATAAGAAAGGTGAAACTATGGAAAAACTACCCTTTTTAATACCCAAACAGCTTACCACAGTGGCCGTTGTATTTGTCTCCCTTATCCTGTTTATCTTCCTCCTGATGCTCTTTAAATATGGCTGGTTGTACATCCAGGCCCTGGCCTCTGGCGCCCCAATATCCCTCATACAACTGGTAGGGATGACCTTCAGGAGGGTTAATGCCAGGGTAATAGTAGATTCCAGGATTATGGCCAAGAAGGCAGGGCTGGATATAGACACCCCCTTGCTGGAGGCCCATTACCTGGCCGGGGGAAACGTTTCTAATGTAGTGAGGGCCTTGATAGCTGCCAATAAGGCCAACCTGGACCTGGGCTTCAACCAGGCCTGCGCCATTGACCTGGCAGGCAGAGACGTACTGGACGCCGTCAGGACCAGCGTCACCCCCAAGATTATTGACTGTCCCGACCCCAAAAGGGGACGGGATACCATAGACGGGGTAGCCAAGGATGGCATACAGCTAAAGGTCAAGGCAAGGGTAACCGTAAGGGCCAACATGCCGCGCCTGGTCGGAGGGGCAAGGGAAGAAACGGTCATCGCCAGGGTAGGTGAGGGCATCGTCTCAAGCATAGGCGCGGCCTCCACCCATAAACACGTGCTTGAGCACCCGGATTTAATCTCCAAACAGGTACTCCAGAAGGGGCTGGATGCCGGCACGGCCTTTGAGATACTATCCATAGACATTGCTGATGTAGACGTGGGAGACAATATCGGGGCGAGGCTCCAGACAGACCAAGCCGAGGCCGATAAACGGGTGGCCCAGGCCGAGGCAGAGAAG
>DATETB010000078.1:0-3830 GCA_035283825.1 Candidatus Brocadiales bacterium
TCATAAAGACTCTGGATTCTCGTAATCCCTACCCTCTGGCAGAACTCCTGGGCTGAGAGGTTACTCTTTTCTCTGAGTTTCTTGAAGTTTTTCCCTATCTGCAGGGCCAGGGGGTCTATGCTCAGCTTCTCTCTCACTGTCCTTTTTTCTTTAATTCTGCAGGTTCTTCTTTATCCATCCTGTAGGGGCGTATTGCAATACGCCCCTACGTCTTTCAACGCCTTTGTCATTTAATTCTGCAGGTTCTTTTTTATCTCGTTCAGGAGTTCCTCCCGGCGAAACGGCTTCTCCAGGAAAGAGACGTTCCCCAAGGCCTTGGTACAGGCGTAAGAGTCTTTCTTGAAGACCGTAGAGAAGATTACGGGGACGTCCTTTGAGTTGGGGTTCTTTCTAATCATGGCAAAGAGCCGGTCCCCCGTAGGTTCTTCCATTATTATGTCTAAAATTATAAGGTCATACTTGTTATCTTGAACTCGGCGCAGACCTTCTTTGCCGCTGGAGGCAAAGGTAATGTTGTAGTCTTCGCCCTTGAGTATCTCTTTGTAGAAGAGCTGCATGTCAGCGTCGTCTTCAACGATGAGGATTTCTTTAGGCATAGCAGTTTTTCTCCTTACCGGTAGCTACAGGCAGGGTAAAATGGAAGATAGCCCCTTTGTTCTTCCCCTCCGACTCTGCCCATATCTTGCCTCCGTGGCCTTCCAAGATCTTTTTACACAAAGAGAGGCCAATTCCCGGCCCCACAAAGGCCGGACTCTCCTGGACAAAACGCTCAAAGACCCTGTCCAGGAGCGCCTTTTCCATACCCCTTCCCGTATCCGATACGGTTACCTCCACCTGTCCGGATAAGACCCTGGCACTAATGGTGACGGCGCCTTTATCAGTATATTTTATGGAATTATCCAGGAGGTTCATTACTGCATGGAACAGTTTTTCTCTATCTCCCACTAAGGGAGGTATCTCCTCGGGGAGGGAGACCAGGAGTTTGAGGGCCTTTTGCCCCGCCTCTTCTTCTACCTCCCTTATTGCACTGGTCAGCACCTCTTTCAGTGCCACCTCTTCCTTCTTGAGCTTTACGTGGCCTGACTCCAGACTGGACAGGTCCAGGATGTTTTGTACCGAACGTTTAAGCCTGTAAAGGTTATTAAAAAGTGTGTGGTATATCAGCCGTCTCTTTTCCCCATCCGTCTCCCTCCCTTCCGTAAGGACTCTCTCAAAGAGTTGGAGGGTCATCTCCATCTTGGCCAGGGGGGTCTTCAACTCATGAGTTACGTCTCTCATAAGATTGTCCTTTATTTCTTCTATCTTTTTGGTCTTGGTGATATCCCTGCAGAGACCCTCAAGGCAGACAATGTTCCCCCCCGCTTCCCTTACGGGATAGCTGTCCTGAGAGAGCCATACCGTGTGACCCTCCTTGTGATAGATGCGGTATTCCAGATTCCTTGAGGAAGGGTTAGCCCCATTCCAGACCATAGCAAGTTCGGCCTTTACCGTTTCGATGTCCTCGGGGTGGATCAAAGAATCCATCAGGCTACCGCAGACATAAAATTCCTGGGGTTCGTACCCAGTAATCGCTTTTACAGAGGGACTCAACAGACTGAACATCCCCCCTTTCTTACAGGTAAAGAAGAGGTGGGGAAAACTGTCCACCAGGGTCCTATACCTTTCTTCAGAATCCTTTATCTTCCTGAAGAGTCTGGTATTCTCCACCGCTATGGCTAGCTGGGGGGCAACATGGTCAAGGACTCTTAGATGAGATTCTTCAAAGCTGCCTGGCTTTTTACTGCCGAAGTTCAAACTACCGATTATCTGGCCTTTATACTTCAGGGGAAAGGAAAGCCTGGAGCGGATACCTTCTTTTGAAAGGACTCGGTCGGTCTCCACTACAGGCTTTCGGGTGTCATCCACCAGTACAGGTGTCCTGGTACTCATAAGCTTTTCCAGGATGCTACCTTTTATGGGATAGTGAGAGCCTTCTTTTAGTTCTGTGTGCATGTAGCCCTTGGTTAGGACAAAGGTCTCAAAGGTCCCTTCCCCTGCCTCGTCCAGGGCCGTTATGCTCATCCTGTCAAATTCTATTACCTTGTTTAACTCCCGGCTAATAACGTTATAAACCTGACGAATGTCCAGGCTGGAGGCGATGACCTGTAGGATATTCAACACAACTTTTGCCTCTGTTACATCTTTTATTACCTCTATAGTACTCCAACGGCCGTTGAGACAGACGGGGATAGAGGTCATCAGGTAAGTCCTTCCGTCTTTTGCCGTATCCTCCTTACTTTCCGGTTTCTTGGTTATCAGGGCCCTTTCCGATACACAACCTTCACAAGGTCCCTCCGTCTGCCAGAACCTGTAACAAGGTCTGCCTAGATTATTGCCAAATTTCTCCTGGAAGAGTGGGTCTTCATACTCCACGACCTTTTCCTGGTTGGCAACACGGACGTACGCACTGCCCCAGGAAGAGCCGTTATAAACCCCCAGATTATCTTGTAAGGAACTCAACATTTGCCTGACTACAAGAGGCCTCTCTAAAATATAAAACTCTAATTAAATATTGAGACCTCTGAAAAAGTCCACTCGCTGTCATTCTGAAGGAGCGAAGCGACCGAAGAATCTCAGATTCTTCGCTTCGCTCAGAATGACACGAAGTAGTGCGGTGACTTTTGCAGAGTTCTCACATTATATTCAAAATGCAGGGCAACCTCAACACCCATCATTGGGGCAAAAAAAGGAGGGAAGGAAATATTTGCTTCTTGCAGATACATCCTTCCCTTACAAGGCCACCTGTAACCCGCCCCTTCTCCGCCTAAGGCGGATTCAAGGGCAGGCCCTGCACCGTTCTGGTGCAGGGCAGGCTCAGACAGACTGAGTTCCTCTTCCTAGAGGGCCTTCATGAATTCCACCAGGTCGTCCAAATCCTGCTTGGCGAGGTGGCTCGTTACCCCGTGCTTGTCCTTATCGCAGGTGGTGTTGTCTATCGTCTCCATGAGGTTCATTGCACTGCCGTCATGGAAATACGTAGCACTGGCGTAGATGTCCCTCAGCGTGGGGGTGTCAAACTCCTTCACCAGGTCCAGCCCTACTATCGGTACATCGTACTCCTCACCATAGGGGTCGTAGCCCTTAGCGTATATCTTCTGGTTGAAGACCGCCCCGGGGGTGCTTCGGAAACCGTACCTGCCTACCCTCCCCGTCCCTACGTCATGCGTCTGCCCGTCACTAAACAACGCCCTGGCATCCGCCGGGTCTCCGGGATGGCAGTTAGCACACCCTACCTTAGCGTCGTTGAACAGCTTCTGTCCCCTCTTCTGGGCATCCGTCAGACCACCGTCTGCAGTCCTGAAGGGACTTCCTGTGAACTCCAGACTCCTTATGTACGCTATCAGCGCCTCTAACCTCTCGGGACTGAAGTTCTCACTCCTGAACACAAACCCAGGGTCTCTTCCGCATACCCTGTCCAGACTGCTCGTGGCTCCCACTATCTCGTCAGGATGCCCCGTGAACCCCTCGTGACGGAAGGGCGGTAAATACCTGGCTCCACGGATGTACTTTACGTTCTTCCATGAGCCCCAGCCCTCGTCCCCAAGGTCCCATATCAACCCTGTAGTCTGGCCCCTCTCGTAATGACAGCTGGCGCAGGCATACTCCCCCTGCAACCCCCAGCTGGCATCGTTGAATATGAACTGCCCATACCTCACCAGCTCCATCTTGTACGGGCTGTGCTTTACCCTGTAATGCACCTCTGGTACCGTCAGGGGCTCTCCCCTTCCCAGGGGCTCCCACTCCGGCCCTGTCTGGATGGTCGCCACTACATGGGCCTCCCCGGCCATGAC
>DATETB010000079.1:0-13741 GCA_035283825.1 Candidatus Brocadiales bacterium
CGGCCTCCTCTGGTTACTCTTCATAACCCTGGCTATCCTGGAGGCGGTGCCTACCGGTACGGTGCTCTTAATCACCACTATCTTATGCTCCCTCATGTGCCGGCCAATCTCCCTGGCTACGGCGAGGACGGCAGATACGTCAGCCTTCCCACCGTCTTCCATGGGGGTCCCTACTGCTATGAATATTACTTCTCCAGTTTGTATCCCCTTTGCGAGGCTGGTACTGAAGGACTGTCTACCTTCTTTCGCGTTCCTATCAAGTATCTCCCCCAGCCCTGGCTCGTATATGGGAAGGTTCCCCCTTTTAAGCCTGTTAATCTTCTTTACGTCTGAATCTACGCAGAGGACCTTGTGGCCCTGTTCAGCCAGGCAAGTCCCCACCACCAGGCCCACGTATCCACATCCCACACAAGTAATGTTCATCCCTTAAGTCTCCGTAGTCTTATTCGGATAATCGCAAAGTTTTATTATAACACAAATAGGACAGAGGGGTCTCCTGGCCTGGCATACCTTTCTGCCGTGTTCCTGGAGGAGGTGGCAGAACCTTACCCACTTTGCCCTGGGTACTATCTGGCATAGGTCTCCCTCTATCTTGTCTGGCTCTGTGGCCTTACTCAGTCCGATGCGGCCTGCCAGCCTCCCCACGTGGGTATCCACACCTATGGCGGGGACACCAAAGGCATTACCCAGTAGGATATTGGCAGTCTTCCTCCCCACCCCTGGCAGGGAGAGGAGGTCTTCCAGTTTGTCGGGCACCTTCCCCCCGTACCTCTCCACTATCCCCCTGGTAGAGCCTACAATACTCCTGGCCTTATTGCGGAAGAAGCCCGTGGTACGTATCTCTCCCTCCAGTGTGGCAAGGTCTGTCTCTGCGTAATCCCCTGCAGACCTATATTTTTTAAACAGGGTCTTAGTCACCTGGTTCACCCGTTCATCCGTACACTGAGCCGCAAGGATGAGGGCCACCAGTAGTTCCAGTGGGGTGTTAAAATTGAGGGCCAGCCTGGCGGAGGGATACTCCTTCTCCAGGAATGGGATTATCTTTTCTACTTTATGCATGGGGGCGTACGGGCAGGTTTGAAACCTGCCCCTACACGGTGCAACTATTAACAAAAAGCCCCCGAAAAATCAAGTATACCTAAGCGACGATTCTCGTCAAGCCACAACATGGGACTGGCACCGTGTCTGGCATATAATAGTATACCTAAGCGACGATTCTCGTTAAGCTACAACGTGTTTGAGTAACAACCGCTCTCAAAAGGTAAAGGCTTGGACACTACTTTGTTCTGCACGAGTGTGTTGGGGGTTTAAGGGGGCGGAGCCCCCTTACGGCCCAAAAAAACAAAAATATTTGACACTGTATAATACAAAAGGAGACTTCTGAAAAACTTCACTCGCTTGTCATTCCTTCGGCTTCGCTCAGGACGGCGTCTGAGGGAGCAAAATAGTTGCCGAAGCCCTGAGCGTAGCGAAGGGGACCGAAGAATCTCTTAAAATACTAGATTCTTCGCTTCGCTCAGAATGACAGGTAGTGCTACGGCAACTTTTTCAGATATGCCTGGGGCGGAGATGAATCTGGCGTCTAAGACGAGATTATTCGTCCACCCTGGGTGGACTCGGAATGACAGTTTGGGTGTTCTTCAGAGCGGTCATACCATAAGTACTCAACGCACCTTTGTAACTACATCGCTACTTCCACGTCTTTCCTCTCTATTACCTTAGAGGCATCTAATATTTTTAATTTGTATTAGCTATAGAATAGAGAGGCTGTTGCCGAACTGGGGTTAGATGACTTAAATGAAAATTGTGTCATTGAAAATCAACGACTCACGTCTACCCAAATTGTCTCAGTTAGGCCATTTAAGGGTTAAGCAGCAGCCTCTCTATAACATCCACAAAGCCCCTAAATTTTTTCCTTGACAGTAAACATCCCATGTGGTAACTTTTCATAAATCCTTCATTGTTTTATTGTTAACATTGAGGTTGTTTTAGAGGAGCGTTGGTGGCAGTGTAACACTTATGGTTGCCAAAAAACAATGGGGATGCTAGGGCTACACCCAGTACGGGTGTAAGTCCAGTCCTTACAAGCCTAATGGGAATCTGTCAGGGTGGTTCCGGGTGGTATGCGCCTCGGGCGGACTTGGCATCAAAAGGGAGGGAGGGGTATGGATAATTACAGACCGTATATTGCTGAAGCCTTAGGGACCTTTGCGCTTATCTTCGTTGGGGCTGGTGCTGTATGTGCCGACCACGTATTGAGACAAAATGGAGGGGCAGGATTGGGCCTGCTGGGTATCTCCATTGCCGTTGGTCTTGTGGTGGCTACCATGGTATATGCCCTGGGTTACATATCCGGGTGTCATATCAACCCTGCGGCTACCGTTGCCTTTTGGGTCACCAACAGGATAGAGGCCAATAAGGCGGTCTTTTTCATTGCCTCACAACTTGTAGGGGCGGCGGTTGGCGGCTATCTACTGGGGATACTCTTCCCTCAGGCCGTTGCTTCAGTGCACCTGGGTGTAACCTCCCTGGGCAAGGGGGTAACTTTGTCTCAGGGGATACTGATGGAGTTTATTCTTACCTTCCTCCTGGTGCTGGTAATCTTTGCCACTGCCGTAGACCAGAGGTCTCCCAGGGGCTTTGCAGGACTGGCCATAGGGGTAGTGATGCTCATTGGCGTAATGGTGGGTGGACCAATTACGGGTGGTTCTATGAATCCTGCCAGGGTCTTTGGCCCTGCCGTGGCCTCAGGTTTTTTTGTTAATCATCTGGTATACTGGGTGGGGCCTATCCTGGGTGGTATTGCGGCTGGACTCCTTTACGACAATGTCTTTGCAGAGAATAGAAAAAGGCAGTAGACAGTAGACAGGGTAAAGATTTTTCTCCTTCTTATTTTCTCAAAGCACGCAGGCTAAAGCCTGCGGCTACCCTGTCTACCGTCTACTGTTCACTATCTGCTTTTCTCAAAGTAAGTACGCAGGCTAAAGTTCGCCGTGGCGAATCTGCCTCAGGCACGACCTGCGGCTACCCTGTCTACCGCCTACTGTTTGCTGTCTGCTTTTCTTAAGGCACGCAGGCTAAAGCCTGCGGCTACCCTTCTAGTGGTGGCCGGGGTGCGGGCTCTCAGCTATATCCCCTTCCTTCCTCTTCCATCCCAGTAGGAGGTCTGTGTACTCCCCGTGCTTCCAGAAGTCGTAGGTCTTATGTTTTATACCCACCTTCTTCTCTAGTTCTGCAAGGCGCCTCAGGCGGCTGGCCTCGGCCTTAATCTGCGTGAGCCATCTGTCCTGCATGAAGGCCCCGAGTCCATAGGTGGCGTTATACCAGGCAAAATGGGCCATGGCCTTGTAAACGGCGTTGTTGATGTACACCAACATCTCAAAGTTCAGCCGCTCCACTTCTGATTCATTGAACATGCGACCTTCACCGCCCGGGTACAGGCTAAAGGTGTAGTGGCCGGTCCAATCGGGGGCCAGGTCTTCGGGCATGGGGTCAAGGACTCCATCTTCGTAAAGGGCCGCTACAATACCAGCTGCCTCCCTGTACTTGGTGAAACTCACCTTGACCGCCTCATCCATGGCCTCCAGTTGGTCCTTGGCAAACCTTGGGGAATGGCACCCCTGACAGGTCTTTATCCAGCCCTCTCTCTTGACCTTATACTGGGGTGCCCCACGGTCTACAAGGGAGGTGCCCATGTGGCTGTAGATGGTAGAGTCCTTCATCACGTTGTGTTCCCCGTCCTTCATGTGACAGAAGGCGCAGGTGGGCGCCCTGTAATTTTCGGGCTTAAGTGGCTTGGTCCAATCCCAGCTTGAACCATCTGCCTCATAAATCATCCCATGGTAGGACTGTTTGTACATCTCATACTCATAGTGGTCAAGCCCTGTGTGGCAGACGCCGCAATTGTTAGGCTTCCTGGCCTCGGATTCGGCGAACTCGTGCCTGGTGTGGCACCCATCACAGCGGTTTTCTGCAATGGCGTGACAGGTGGCACAGGCAGAGACCTCCTCGGCAGGTTTTTCTATCTGCCATGCGGCCTCAAGGACGCTGACACGGTAGGCGTGGGTATGGGAACCCTGCTCACCACTACGGTGGCCGGTTAGCTGTTTGGGATGGCACTCGCCGCAGGTATTGTAGCCGGGCATCTGTAACTTCTTATGATTGGTACCGTGACAGCGGTCGCACCCCACTTGCTCCTTCCCTTCAGGGGGGTTGGCGTGTTTGCTCCGCCTCCACTGTACCACTATCCCTGGGGTCTGAACGGAATGGCATACGATACATTGGTCTCCAGCGTACTCCCCCTCCACGGAACTGTCAGGATGGTATTTGGCGTTGTTATAGTACTGTTCAGGGGCATACCATCTTATTAATGGCAGAAAGTTGAATAGCTTGCCGTACTTCCCTTCCCCTGGGAAGAGTTCCTTTGGCCCGGTATAGGTCATGGTCAACCCCCCGCCATGAGAGATATTACCAGAGTCATCGGGCGTTATGGGTTCTTTCCTTAGCTTGGAGAAGAACTCCTGGGTAGGCACAGTGGCCTTCGCCATCTCTCCCTTTTCTTTCTTGGCGGCAAGGGCAATCTTTGAATGGGTGTAAAGGAACAACCCCAGGACTACCACCACGAAGCATGTAATGAACCATATATTTTTTTTGTGCTCCATATTATTCCCCTCCTCTGGTTAGTGGCAAATGCTTTATGTCCTTCACTTACCTGGGAAAGTAAACTCCCCGCTCTTTCCCCCCGCCTTCTTTACTAGATGTACGTCAGAGATGACCATGCCCCTATCCACGGCCTTGCACATATCATAGATGGTGAGTGCGGCCACGCTGGCCGCTACCAGTGCCTCCATCTCCACACCGGTTGGGGCAATAATCTTTGTCTCGGACCGTATTTCAACCGTGTCAACCCCGTTATTGGAAAAGTCTATCTTTACAGAGGCAAGGTTTAGTGGGTGACAGAGTGGGATAAGCTCCCCGGTCCGTTTGGCCGCCAGGATGCCTGCGATACGGGCCACCTCAAAGACGTCCCCCTTGGCCACCTTTTTGTCCAGTATGAGCCTCAGGGTCTCCGGTTTCATGGTCACCCTGGCCAGTGCGACGGCCAGTCGCTCTGTGGTCTCCTTCCTGGAGACGTCTACCATCCTGGAGGCCCCTGATTCATCAAAGTGGGTGAGTTTGGCCAAAGTACCCCTCCTCTCCTTCATTACCCTCAGGACACGGTTTGCCCAAAGACTCTACCACTAAAAAGAACCCAGGTCAAGTTAGGGATTAGGGGCTAGGGAGTAGTAAGATTTTATCCTGCTACCCCATTCACCCTACTCCCTACCCCCTTGCTCTGACCAGGATTGGTAAATGGAAAGGATTCTCTTGGCCACTTCCTCAGGGCTGATGACGGTGGTATTAATGCGATGGTCCGCCGCCTTCTCGTAATAGGGACGGCGGTATTCCAGGAGGTGGATAATCTCATCAAGGCTGTCCAGATTGGTAAGATTGGGCCTCTGGGTGTGACTCCTGGGGTCTCTTTGCAGTCTATCGTGTATGGTATGGGCATCGGTCTCCAGTAGGATTACCAGGCCATTTTGTCTCATGTTCCTCACGTTTTCTTCCCGTAATACCGCTCCACCCCCGGCGGCCACTATCTTATCTTCCATCTCGGAAAGCTCCCGGATTACCTCCCCCTCCACGTCCCTGAAGAGGCCCTCGCCGCCTTCCTGGAAAATCTGCTTTATAGTCTTGCCTATCTTTTTTTCAAGATAATCATCGGCGTCAATAAACTCCCACTCCGGGTACTTGGCCAAAAGTCTCCCTACTGTGGTCTTGCCAGTTCCACGGAAACCTATTAGATAGATATTCAATAGCCTTTTACCCTAATCCTCTAATTTCACGCCGGGTAGCCTCGGGCCTCCTGACCCGATCAGCAAGTCAGGAGACTTGCCACTACCCTTTCCTTTTATTCACTTTCTAGTCTTTTTCTTATAATTCTTGTGGAGTATATAGAGACAACCCCTAAGAGTCTACAAACCGAGGGAGCGGCCCTGCCACCTTCGGCCCATATCAAGAAGGAAGGAACTGGTAGTAAAGTCCAGTAGACAGCATACAGCATACAGAAAATACAGTTTTCCCCTGTCTACTGTCTACTGTAGTCAGCCCCTTATATGCCTCCATGAGACGGTTGGTTATCTTTCCCGGAATCGTCTTGCTTACCCTCTTATCCTCAATGCAGGAGACGGGCATTATCTCCATGAGGGAATTGGTGAGGAAGACCTCGTTTGCCTGGAGCAGTCTCTCCGTACCAAACAGTTCTTCTGCGGCAGTGATACCCTCTCCCTGGCATATCTCTAAGACCTTTTTTCTGGTTATCCCGGGGAGGATATTGGCCTGGAGGGAGGGGGTGACGACCCTGCCAGACTCCACCATGAAGATATTGCTCACCGTGGCCTCACAGACCTGGCCCTCGGTATTAAGGAAGAGGGCGTCCTGGACCCCTTGCGTGGAATGCCACCTCCTGGCGGCCTCCTGTCGGGCCATTATCCCGGCGAGGAAATTGGCGGTCTTATGCCTGGCCAGGGGGCAGGTGGTACTGCGGCGATAGGTGGAAATGGCCAATCTGACGCCCTGTTTATATGACTCTTCAGGATGTGGGCGGAAGGGGTGGGTTTGAATAATCAGGGTAGGTTGTCCGCCTGAGGCGGATTCAGGGGGTTGGAGTCCGTAGTGGGGACTCTTGCCCCGGCTGAGGGTCACCCGGATAAGGGCATCTGTCAGCCTATTTAGCCTCAGGAGATTTTCTACGGCCAACCGTAGTTCTTCAAGGCCATAACGGAGGGGTATCCCCAGTGCCTGGGCAGAGGAGGCCAGCCGTTGTAGATGGTCTTCAATAAGAAAGGGCCTACCGTTGTAAGAACGCAGGGTCTCAAAGACCCCGTCTCCATAGAGGAACCCCCTATCCCGTACAGAGACCAGGGCTTCTTCCTCAAGTACCATATCCCCGTTGAAAAAGACATGGAGTGAGGCAGCCCTCTTATCAGGAGCGTCCGGAGACTCCGTACCCATTACTACTTTTTCCCCTTGCCGGAATCGGAAGTGGCCCTGCCCTCCAACTGGGCCTTTATCCTGGCTATGTTCCCCTTTACAACCTCTAACTCAACGGGGGACTTTATAAACTGGAAGAGGTTATAGGCCTCTTCGTAAGCCGCAAGGGCCTCCTCCATCTTACCCTGCGCCTGGTAGATTACTGCAACGTTGTTCAGGTCCTTGGCCTCCCCCCTGAGATCGTGTAATATCTTGTGTATCTGCATGGATTCCTTATATGTATTCAGGGCGTCTTCCAGTCTCCCCTGGGATTGATATACTATACCTATGTTACTCAGGTCTTTGGCCGCTTCAGTGCGGAGTCCCATATTTCTGTGGATACTTAAGGCAGTCGCATAGGCATCAAGGGATTCTTCCGGCTTTTTCTGAAAATTATAAATGACCCCCATACTGCCCAGGTTGCTGGCCTCTTCCCTCTTGTTACCAATCTCCCGATTTATTCTCAGGGCCATTTTGTAGGCGTAGAGGGCCTGCTCCAGTTTGCCCTGGAGGTGATAGATGAAACCCTGGCTGGAGAGATATTTGGCCTCCCATGGGCGATGGCCTAGCTTCCGTTGAATCTTTATGGCTGCCTCGTAAGACTGCAACGCCTTCTTCGGGTTACCCTTGAGATAATAAACTACCCCCATGTTCCCCAGGGCGGCCGCCTCCACCTGGGGGAAGCCGGCCCGTCTTGCCAAACTGATGCTTTCCTCAAAGTAATGTATAACTGACGCCTTGTCCCCCCTCTTCAAGGCTACAATGCCAAGGCTATTATAGGTATTGGCAAGGTCTTTTTCCTTTCCGGAGAGCTTCTGTATGTCCATTGCCTTAAGAAGGGTCTCCCCTGCCCTCTCCCATTCCGCAAGGTGCGTGTAGACGTGTCCCAGATTGTACCAGACCATAGCCTCCAGGGAGGAATTTCCCGACAGGCCCTTTATGGTAAGTTCGTATCCCCTGGCTGACTCTCTAAGGTTTGCATTGGCCTCTTTATACTTGTATGCCTTCAGTTGGGCCTCACCCTTCCAAAGTGCCAGGGTGGCCCCTTCTATCTGATGGCTAACCCCTTGAGATTCGTCGTTGACAGCGTCTTTCAGGGGGACCATTTCTTCCTGGAAGTCGTGGAGGGATTTGGGCGGTCCTTCCTGGAGTTGACCCAGGAATTCCATCACCCCTTCTCCCCACCTGGTAAAGTTTTCCTCCTGGGCGGCAGGGGCCGATACGCCTTGGGCGAATAATCCGCCCAGGGCGGACACCGTCAACAAAGTAGACAGTAAACAGTAGACAGCATACAGGAATACCTGTCCTGAGCAGGGCCGAAGGAAAGGTTTTCCCTGCCCTGAACCAGGACAGTTCAGGGCCCGTCTACTGTCTACTGTTTGCTGACTACTTCGTCTTTCAGGCATCCTGTCCTCGGTATCCGTAAGTGGCAGGACCACCCCCGACAAGGGATTCTACAAGCGCCCTGGACTTAAACAGTGTCTCTTGATATTCCTCTTCTGGCCGAGAATCTGCCACGATCCCACCCCCTGCCTGGAAGGAGGCAGAATGACCTTTTATTAAGAAGGTCCTGATGGCTATGGCCAGGTCCATTGAGCCGTCAAGGCCTATGTAGCCTATAGCCCCTGTGTAGACGCTCCTTGTGGTGGGTTCCAGTTCGTCAATAATCTCCATTGCCCTGATTTTTGGCGCACCCGTTACCGAGCCCCCGGGAAAGGTAGCCTTCAAGAGGTCTACCAGGTCATATTGGGGGTAGAGGTCTCCTCCTACGGTAGCAACCAGATGGAAGACCGTGGGGTGGGCCTCCAGTCTCTTTTTCTCCAGCACCTTTACGGAACCGTAATTGCATACCTTCCCCAGGTCGTTCCTCTCCAGGTCCACAATCATGGTGAGTTCGGCGTTGTCTTTGGTACTGTGGAGGAGTTCTTCCATGAGTCTCTGGTCAGAGGAAGGGTCTGTGCCCCTCGGCCTTGTGCCTTTGATTGGGCAGGTCTGCACACGCCTAGACGCCTGCGGTGCTACCGCCTCCACCTTGAGGAACCTCTCCGGGGAGGAACTTATTATGACGTTATCCCCAAACTGGAGATAGGCAGAAAAAGGGGCGGGGTTTATCTCCCTCAACCTCAAGTATAACTCGTTGGGTGCACAATCCAGCTCCGTCTGAAACCGTTGAGACAGGTTCACCTGATATATATCTCCTCTGGCAATGTATTCCTTTGCCTGTCTTATGGCCTCAAGATATTCCCTCTTAGTAAAGTTCCCCTTTACCTGACGTCCCTTTCCCTTAGTAGGGGCGACCCGGCGGGTCGCCCCTGCGCCCGGGGCGCACAGGAGGGCATTAAATTCCCGTATGCCGTCCTCCAGATTTCTCCCAACCAGAAAACATCTGCCCTCTTTGTGGTCATAGACGACAAATTTATCATAGAATCCGAAATACATATCTGGAAACTCCAGGTCGTCTATGGCATTTTTGGGGAGGCGTTCTAGGAAGTGATGCAGGTCGTATCCCAGGTAACCCACGGCCACCCCTGCCCTGCAGATGGGTGGTAGGGCCACCTCCGACTCGCCAGGGGCGGCCCATCGGGTCGCCCCCACACTAAAGGTGCGGAGGTAAGAGCGCAATACCTCAAAGGGGTTGCCCTCCCTCTCCTGCGGGACCCCGGTACCGTCCTCCACGGTGATATTAGTCCCTTTACTCTTTAACACGAGAAAGGGCTTACACCCCAGGAGAGAGTAGCGGGATAGGCCGTGTTGCCTGAGGGCACTGTCCAGGAAGAAGAGATGCCGGGGGCGTCCGCCTAAAAGGCGTTGAAAGGCCGTCACCGCATCACAATGGGGACTTATCTCTATCGCAGTCACTTCTCCGCACGGGGCGGAAAGCGGGTAATAGGTAGTAGATAGCATAAAGTAGCGGACAGTATACAGCAGGCAGTAAGTGGTTGTCTACTGTCTTGTTAACTGGGGACAGAGCCCCAGTTCTATATTCTGGGCGACTCACCGGCTGAAAGTCCGCCTCAGGCGGGGTCGCCCCTACTATCTACCTGTTATTATCTCCACAATGTCCATCACCTCTACGGTATCAACATTCTTTGCCTTTACTCCGTTAGTAAGCATGGTCAGGCAGAAAGGACAGGCAGTGGCAATGATATTAGCCCCGGTATCAAGGGCCTGCTCGGTTCGCATCTCGTTAATGTCCTGGCCGAGTCTTGACTCCATCCACATGTGGCCCCCGCCACCCCCACAACAGAAGCCCTTGTCCCTGTTCTTCTCCATTTCTCTGGTCTCTAGTCCGAGATTCTTCATCAGCCTCCTCGGAGGGCTGTAAATCCCGTTGTGCCGCCCTAGATAACAGGGGTCATGGTAAGTAACCACCCCCTTCCCCTTCGTAACGGAGGCTACAATGCGGGGAAAGAACCGTTCCATAAACTGCGTATGGTGCCAGACCTGGAACCCTCCCCCAAATTGGGGATACTCATTCCTGAGCGTATTAAGGCAGTGGGGGCAACAGGTAACTATCTCTTTAACGTTGTATCTCTTCAGGGTCTCAATATTCTCCCTGGCCAGGGATTGGAACCCAAACTCATTGCCCACCCTCCTCAAGGGGTCTCCATTACACCGCTCTTCCCTCCCCAGGATGGCAAAATCTACCCCTGCTTTCTGCAAAAGCCCTGCAAAGGCCCTGACCACCCTCTGGTTCCTCTCATCAAAGGCCCCCGCACAGCCCACCCATAATAGTAGGGGCACGGCGCGCCGTGCCCCTACATTACGTAAGACCTTTACGCCCAGACCCTCCGCCCAGTCCTCTCTCTTTTCCTGGCTGAAGCCGTAAGGATTTCCGCTGGTTTCTATATTCTTTATGGTCCTGATAATCTCCGTGGGGTACTTGCCCAGCATAAGCCCGTGTCCACGCCTCAAATCAACAATCTTCTGCAGGTGTTCTATCCCGGCAGGACAGGCCTCCTGGCAGGCCAGGCAGGTGGTACAGGACCATACCTCCGCCGGGTCTATTTTTGTCTTTGTAGGGGGTGGCCCTGCCACTCCGCCCCCCATCAGGGGCGAGGAGGCATCCCTTTCCATCTGTTCTTGAATATCCAGTATAATCTTCTGGGGGCTGAGGGGTTTCTGGCTCAACGTGGCCGGACAATAGGCATCACACCTGCCGCATCTCATGCAGGCGTCCACGTCCAGGAGTTGCCTCCACGTAAAGTCCTTCGGGCTGATGGCCCCGAAGACCTCCTCCTCTGTAGGGGCGACCCGCCCTACACCACAAGGGTGCAGGGCAAAGATAAAGGATAAGCCCTGTACCTGATTGGTACAGGGCCGGGTCGCCCCTACGCCCTCAAAATCTATGGGAGTCAGGGCACCCCTGGGGCTGGCAGGGCGTAGAAACAGATTCAAAGGGGTAGTGAAGATGTGCAGGAGCTTTGAGTAAGGTATGTAGGCTATAAAGGACATGGCCAGGCACAGGTGAAACCACCACAGGTCCCTGTGCAGACCGCTTAGTCCGGACTCTCCCACCATGGTCTTTAGCACCCTGGCAGTCAGATACCCTATCGGTGAGAAGGTCTCCCAGGGAGGGTTTAAGACGGCAATCCTTGAACCCTCCATAAGGAAGCCGGTAACGAGGATGAGAAATAACAGGCCCAGGATTATGGCATCGTCTACCCTGTTTTTAATATATACCGGCCCCGTCAGGTATCGCCTGTAAGAGGCCAGTAGTATCCCCAGGAGCATCAGGCCGCCGAAGAGGTCTAACGTCAGAGAATAATACAGGTAAAACCTTCCGTAAAGGATGGGCCAGTGGAGATGCACCTGGACGGCCACCAGGCAGGTGCCTATAAATAGGACAAGGAATCCAAAGAATATGAGTCCATGAATAACCCCGGGCCATCTCTCGCTGAGTATCTCTTTATGGCTGAAGATGAGCCAGAGGGTCCGGCCGAGGTCCTTGGTTAATGGACCCGTCTCTGGCCTGCCCTTAGACCATAACAGGTATCTGCGATAAAGACCGTATAGAAAAAAGACGAGTGAAAGGGCAAAGAGGGCGTACATCCACTGGTGGTGTACTACGTTCCAGAATATCTCCCTGGTGGGAGTCATTAGAGTTTAAGGGTTCAAGGGTTTAAGGGTGTGGGATTAGGTGAAGGCCTTCAGGCCCAGCGTCTCCCTGCCGATAATGAGTTTCTGTATCTCGGAGGTGCCTTCGTATATGGTGGACACCCGTGCATCCCGGTAGTGGCGTTCTACGGGGAATTCGTTGGAGTAGCCGTAGGCCCCGTGTATCTGCAGGGCCATGTAGGTAACCCTCTGGGCGGCCTCAGAGGCAAAATACTTGGCAATGGAGGTCTCAAGGGTGCTCTTTCCCCCCTTGTTCTTTACATGGGCGGCCCTGTACACCAGGAGTCTTGCCGCCTCGGTCTCCACCACCATCCTGGCGACCATGTCCTGTACGAGCTGAAAGGAACCTATGGGTTTATCAAATTGTACCCTCTCCCTGGCATAAGAGACGCTGGCGTCAATGCAGGCCTGACAGGTGCCCACACATCCTGCGGCCACGCTGAACCTGCCGTTATCCAGTCCGCTCATTGCCAGTATAAAACCATCCCCCACCTCCCCCAGTACCGCCCCTTCTGATACGGCACAGTCCTGGAGGATTATCTCTGCAGTATTAGAGGCCCTGAGGCCCAACTTGTTCTCTATATTACGGGTCTCGTAGCCCTGCACCCTATCGCGCTCCACTATGAAGGCCGTAAGCCCTTCGTGTCTCTTTGTCCCGGCTATGCGGGCGATTATAATGGCAACGTCCGCCACCCCGGCATTGGTTATCCAGGTCTTGGCGCCATTGAGTACCCACTTATCGCCACTACGTACGGCCGAGGTACTCACACTGGCCACGTCGCTGCCGGCATTGGGTTCCGTCAGACCAAAGCATCCGATAATCTTCCCGCTACAGAGGCGGGGGAGGTAGCTCTTCTTTTGTTCTTCCGTACCCCAGTTGAGGATTAAGAGTTCTACCAGCGAGACCTGCACGGAGAGGGTAGTCCTTACCGAACTGCATCCCCTACCTATCTCCTCCGTAACGATGGCATGGCTGATAAAGTCCAGTCCCGCCCCACCGTACTCCTCGGGGATGATAGTCCCCAGTAGACCCAGAGGGGCCATCTTCTGGAGTATCTCCCTGGGGAAGTGGCACTGCATGTCATTCTCCCTGGCCACGGGCACTATCTCCTCGTCCGCAAACTTCCTTGCCATCTCTCTCACGAGCCTCTGTTCCTGGGTCAACTCAAAATCCATGAGGGCCTCCGTTGACTTTAGATTGTGAGCTTGTAGGGGCGACCCGTCGGGTCGCCCCTACTCCAGAGTCTCCCAATCTACAATCTCCAAATCTCTTACTGCCTACCTTCTGGCAAAGGTAATAACCTTGACTACGTTTTCTAAGGCATACTGGCCATCACCCTTGCATTCTTCCATGAATTTTTCCACCGGCTCTCTATAATTCGCAAGTATCTTTTCTGGGAACGTGTGGTAGATAAAGGCCAACATCCTGACGAATCTGGTGAGCTTTTGTTCGTCGTCTTTTACAAAAATGTAGATGGGAAACCGTTCCGTTTCAAAGCGGATACCCTTACCAGTTAAAAATCGTTCAGCGTGCTCGGCGTAGTACGGATAG
>DATETB010000080.1:0-7362 GCA_035283825.1 Candidatus Brocadiales bacterium
ATAGCCCCTCAGGTCTCCTACTGATTCAAAGGCCCTCTGTACGTTTGCCCCCTCCTTGGCGATGGCCAGGAGGGATACCCCGCAGAAGATGGTCTCCTGGGCTATGAAGCTCCCCTCTGAGTTGGCGAAGTAGGTTACCCCGCGGGAGTCCATGTAGCTTACGCTGGAGGTCTGGATGAGCTTGGAAGAGAGGATAATGTTGTTGTACTTCTGGCACAGGGAGTGTTTTTCGGACAGGGGTACTCCCCTGGGGTCTATATCCACCTTTGCCTTCACGTACTCAGTGGTAACGGGGATGGGGGCAAGGGGTCTGGTAGAGTTCCCCAGCATGGTGGCCTGCTCTACGGCGGCAAGGACGTGGTTGGGGAGGTTTTCTATATCGTTGAAGGCCACAAAACCCCACCCACCTTTTACAAGGGCCCGCACACAACCACCAATACTATCACTCTCGGAGATGGCCTCTAACTCTTTACCTGTATAATTTATGGTGGTGCCGGAACCTTCCTGTACCCTTATCTCCAGGTAATCCGCTTTAGCGGCCCTTAGTGCTCGTTTGATTAGTTCTTCCATTGGTTTGGTTTCCTGTAGCCGCAACCTTTAGGTTGCGTTATTTCGCAGGCTAAAGTCATGCCAAAGGCAGACCTGCCTCAGGCACGGCCTGCGGCTACATTTTCTAGGTAGGGACATCCGCCTAAGGCGGACAACGTGCCCCTACGCAATGAGTTCCTCAAACTCCTTCTCATTAATAGTCTTCACCCCTAGTCGCCTGGCCTTATCCAGTTTACTGCCAGGGGATTCCCCTGCTACCACAAAATCCGTCTGTTTACTCACGCTGGAGGAGACCTTTCCGCCCAGCTCCTTTATAAGGGCCTCTATCTCATGCCTGGGATACTTTCCCAGGGTGCCCGTTACTACAAAGATTTTACCAGATAGTTTCTGTCCTTTTACTGGCCTTTTTTCCACAAGGCTATGGGTGTTGACCCCAGCGGTCTTCAGTTTCTTAATAATCTCCCTGGTCCTGGGGTTAGAAAAGAACCTTATGATACTCCTGGCCATGACAGGCCCTATCTCGTGTACTTCTTCCAGTCCCTCCTGGGTGGCCTGCATCAGCTTATCCAGTGAGCCGAAGTGCAGGGCGAGTACCTCGGCGGCATGGGTTCCGACGTGGTGGATACCCAGGGCTGACAGGAGGCGTGAGAGGTCCCTCTCCTTACTGGCCTCTATGCCGTTTATAAGGTTCCGGGAGGATTTTTCTGCCATCCTCTCCAACTCCACCAGGTCTTCAAACTTAAGATAGTAGACGTCTGCGTAGTCTTTGATGAGGCCCTTGTCTACTAGTTGTTCAATTATAGCAGTACCCATGCCATCAATGTCCATAGCTCTTCTGCTGGCAAAGTATCTCACGCGTCTCTTTACCTGGGCAGGGCAGAGGGGATTGTAACAGCGCAGAGAGACCTCCTCCGCCTCTCTGCCCACCTCTCCTCCACATTTTGGACATGCCTTTGGTATGGGAAAGGCCTTCTCCTTGCCCGTCCGTTTTTCCTTTATTACCTTTATCACCTGTGGGATTATCTCGCCTGCCTTCTGTACGGCTACGTAGTCGTGGAGTCTTATGTCTTTCCTGCCCATCTCCTCAAAGTTGTGGAGGGTGGCACGGCTGACGGTGGTACCCGCCAGGTGGACGGGTTCCAGATGGGCCACGGGGGTAATCACCCCGGACTTTCCTACCTGGAGGACAATATCTTTTATCCGGGAGATGGCCTGCTCAGGGGGGTATTTGTATGCCACCACCCATCTTGGGGCCTTGCTGGTGATACCGAGGAGCTTCCACTGGTCAAAGGAGTCTACCTTTACCACGATGCCGTCCACCATACATTCCAACTCTTGCTTCCGGGCGCCCCACTCCTCAACGTATTGTCTTACTTCTTTAAGACCTTTGCAGAACCTGTAGTGCGGGCTTACAGGCAGGCCAAGCCTTTTAAATGTATCCAGGCATTCCTGCTGGCCGTGCAGGGGGAGACCCTCATGGTAACCGATGGAGTGGGCCTGGAAGCGGAGGCGGCGTCTGGCAGTAAGCCTTGGGTCAAGGAGCTTAAGGCTCCCCGCCGCCGCATTCCTGGGGTTGGCGAACTGTGGTTCCCCTTTTTCTTCCCTCTCCAGGTTCATGGCCTGAAAGTCCTTGTCCTGCAGGTATACCTCACCCCGTACCTCCAGCGTTGCGAACTCTCCTCCCGGGGGTTCCAGCCTCAGCGGTATCTCCTTTATGGTCTTGAGGTTGGCGGTAACGTCGTCGCCGCGGTAGCCGTCACCCCTGGTGGCTCCCCTGCGGAAGAGCCCCTCCTCATAGCTGAGCGTTACGGCTACGCCGTCTATCTTTAGTTCTGCCACGAAGTTTATTTCCCTATCCCCCAACGTACGCCTGAGCCTATTGCAGAATTCCTCCAGTTCTTTCTCTGAGTAGACGTTATCAATGCTGAGCATTGGTATCCTGTGCTCAATGGTGGAGAACTCGGTGAGGGGTTCGCCTCCCACCCTCTGGGTGGGACTATCGGGGGTGATGAATTCCGGGTGGGCCTTTTCCAGCCCCTGTAATTCCTGGATGAGCTTATCATACTCGTAATCCGTTATCTCTGGCTGGGCCTCAATATAATACTTCCTGTCGTGATAGCGTATGGTCTGTCGCAACTCCTCAATCCTGGACAATATGTCCTTTTCTCTAGTCATGTCGTCCCTGAGGCAGACCTGTCTTTGGCGAAGATGCGTAAGACCGGGAAGGGGTTAGAAACTCTTTGGAACGAAATCCAGTATATCATTTATCCTGGGGCTGTCAATAAACTGAACACAGGACAAGAGTTCGGACATACGTAAGTGATATCTTTTAAAGCTCGTATAAAAAGAAGTAAGGGGGAACCCCCCTTACCACCCCCTCAAAAAAGTAGGTAATCCGCCCGAGACGGGAAAAAAGAGTGTAGGGACAGGGCCCGCCCAAAATACGGCGGATTTCCAACTTTAGCCCTGTCCTAAAGAATACACACCCCTTTATCCCCTCTTTCTAGAGGGGAAATGGACAGACCTGAAGGTCTGTCCAACAAGTCCAACATGTAGCCGCAACCTTTAGGTTGCGATGTTTTACGCAGGCTAAAGTTCGCCTGAGGCGAATCCGCCTCAGGCGTGACCTGCGGCTACCGGGGCGTATTGGGTTTGGGGTAGGCGTTAGAGTATATACCTGCTCAAATCCTCGTCCTTGAGGATGGGCTGGAGTTTGGTGCGGACGTATTTGGCGTCAACGGTAAGCTCTTTATGGTCTAGTTCAGGGGCGTCAAAGGAGGTGTCCTCAAGTAGCTTCTCCATGACGGTATGGAGTCGTCGGGCGCCGATGTTCTGGCTCCTCTGGTTCACCTGGAAGGCTATCTGGGCTATCTCCTCAATGGCGTCTTCAGTGAAGTTTACCTTTACCCCTTCGGTCTCTAACAGGGCGGCGTACTGCTTGATGAGGGCGTTCTTGGGTTCCCGGAGTATCCTGATAAAGTCTTCCCTGCCCAGGCTCTCCAGTTCTGCCCTGATGGGGAAGCGCCCCTGGAGTTCGGGGATGAGGTCAGAGGGCTTGGAAACGTGGAAGGCCCCTGCGGCGACGAACAGTATGCGGTCAGTCTTGACCATGCCGTAGCGGGTGACTACTGTAGTGCCTTCAATTATAGGTAATAGGTCTCTCTGTACCCCTTCTCTGGAGACGTCTGGGCCACGCCCGGCCACCTCCCGGCTGGCAATCTTATCTATCTCGTCAACGAAGATTATCCCCGTGTTCTCTGCCCTGTCCAGGGCCTCTCTGATAACCCTTTCCCTGTCTACGGCCTTTTCGGCCTCCTCCTGGATGAGGATGCGCCTGGCCTCTCCTATGGTAACCTTTTTTGTCTGGGTGCGTGGGGGTATCATCTTTTCCAGCATGTTCTGGAAGTCCATACCCATCTCCTCCGCCCCTGCCACTACCCCGTGGAAGATAAGGGGTTTTTCATGGAGGGTAAGTTCCACTGTACGGTCCTCCAGTTTTCCTTCCTGTAGTTTCTTCCTGAATTTTTCTCGTGTCTCCAGGTATTGTTCCCCTGGGATAGAGGGTTCTTCCGTTTCAGCAGGGGCGCGTTGTCCGCCTGAGGCGGATGCCCTACCCCTTGGAGGTGGAGGTATGAGGAGGTCTAATAGTCTGTCTTCTGCCCTTTTTTCGGCATTGGGGCGTATTTCTTCTATCTTTTCTTGCTTCACCATGTTGACGGAGATTTCCACCAGGTCCTTTATCATGGACTCCACGTCCCGTCCGACATAGCCCACCTCCGTATATTTGGAGGCCTCCACCTTGAGGAACGGCGACTTTACCAGGGTAGCCAGGCGGCGGGCTATCTCTGTCTTCCCCACCCCTGTGGGGCCTATCATGATGATGTTCTTGGGCAGTACCTCCTCCCTGAGGCCAGGCGGGAGTTGGAGTCTCCTCCACCGGTTTCTTATGGCAATGGCCACTGCCCTCTTGGCCCCCTTTTGCCCTACTATGTATTTGTCCAGCTCCTGGACAATCTCCTTGGGAGTGAGTTCCTTCATGTTATTCATTTTCGATACCCAAAATGCCGAGCAAGTAGCCGCAGGTCATGCCCGAGGCAGATTCGCCTCAGGCGAACTTTAGCCTGCGTAATATCGGCATCCTACGATAAAAACGCAACCTAAAGGTTGCGGCTACGGGTCTAACTGTCCTTTATTTCCTCAATAATCAAATTATTGTTAGTAAACACGCATATCTCAGAGGCTATCTTCAGGGATTGTTCCACAATCTCTCTAGCGCCTAGATTCGTATTACGGAGCAGGGCCCTGGCTGCGGCCGTAGCAAAGGGTCCCCCTGAACCAATCCCCAATATGCCGTCTTCTGGTTCAATTATGTCCCCACTGCCGGAGATTAGCAGTGAATTATTCTTGTCCACCGCCACAAGCAGGGATTCCAGCCTCCTCAGCACCCTGTCCGTCCTCCAGTCCTTAGCCAGCTCGTAGGCACTCTTGAGGATATTACCCTGAAACTCCTCCAGCTTACCCTCAAAACGCTCCATCAGTGCAAAGGCGTCGGCCGTGGCGCCAGCAAAACCCACCAGCACCTTGTTATGGTAAAGGCTGCGAATCTTCCTGGCATCCTGCTTCAGTATGGTGTTCTGGATAGAGACCTGCCCGTCTCCCCCTATGGCCACTGCCCCGTTACGTCTCACGGATAAAATGGTGGTAGATTTAATCATATCAACTTTATGCTAACACCTGGACATGAGTATATCAAGTCTTAAAGGGAAGCAGGCAGTAAACAGAGAAAACCTCTCCACCCCTGACTACTGTCTACTGACTACTAGCTACTTGCTACTGTCATTTTGCCCTTGACAACTCAAAAATTTCTTGTTAACATTTCGCTCCTTTCTCCGCCTCTGGCGGAACAATGATTCCGTATAAAAGGGAAATTGTTCGCCAGAGGCGAATCTGCCTGATGCATGACTTGTGGTTTTAAGGGACATCTAAACAGGAGAGCAACGTAATGTATAGATGACTCATTGTTTTTTCTCTGATGCTGGCACTGAGCGCCTTAGCAGTGCTGAAACCCTCTCCTACTAATGGGGAAGGTAAACAGCAGTGGAAATACGTAGGAAATAAGGGATGTAAATGTCATCTCTCGCCCGGGTGCTTTGAGGGCGATGAGTATAAGAAGATAGAACACGCCGAGGCCTTCAAGGCCCTAAAGACCCCAGAGGAACAGAAAGACCCTAACTGCCTAAAGTGCCACGCCACCGGTCATGGCGGAAAGATGAAGGACCCCAAGCTCACCTATCTGGAGAACGTTACCTGTGAGGCCTGTCATGGCCCCGGGGAGGGTTATGCAGAGGTAAAGAACGACTTGGCTAAAGCCGTTAAGGATTACGCAGAATTGGCAAAGAAGTACGACCTGAAAGAGAAGGGCAAAAAGGCCTTCAATGAGCTCCTGAACAAGGACCCCATGATGGCCCGTAAGGCCCAGTATGACAAAGGGCTTCTCGTGGCGGGGATTAACAACCCGGAGGGTACGATAAAGGCCCAGTGTCTACAGTGTCACTGGGAGAAGGAGGACGCTAAGGATAAGTGTCCCAAGGCCATAGATGAAAAGACCGGCAAAACCAAGGTCTTCAACTTTGACGAGGCCTTTAAGAAGGATGACCACAGGGACGAAGATGATGTAGACAAGCTCGTTGCCAAGATGAGCCCTGCTGATAAGGCCAAGTGGAAGGGATACGTGGAGAGAGACCCCGTCCTTAACTCCCCCTTAAAGCCAGAGGCTAAGACCCCCAAGAAAAAGGCCTCTGAGTCGGAAGATTAAGGAGTAGCGGACCGATGCACCTAAAAAAGTGGGCAGGTATCTGTAGAAACGTTATGCTATGGGTCCTGCCCCTTTTCTTTTCCCTCTCCGGCGGTCAGGTCCTGGCCCAGGAGATGGAGGATTGCATGGAGTGCCACGGCGACTCCACTAAGGTAAGCAAGATCCCCAGGATAGAGAGGGAGACGGGGGAGGTGAAGGTAGTCTCCATGCTTGTAGATAAGGACGCCTTCATGCACTCCGCCCATGGCCTCTCCAAGGAAGGGTTCACGTGTACAGATTGTCACCAGGACCTGTCGGGTGTTTACGGGGAACATGCCGCATTACTCCAGCCCGTGGACTGCGTAACCTTCTGCCACGATGACCCAGGGGCCTCCTACTTGGAAGGCAGTCACGTGGGGCACATGAAGGAAAAGGAGAAGGAGAAAAAGAGGAGACCCCCTACCTGTAAGGAGTGCCACATAGGGCAGAATTCCATGCGCGATACCCCGGTGAAGGATGACCCCTTCCACAGGGGCCAGATAAACCAGATGTGCTCGGGGTGCCACGAGGAATACAAACTCACCTATTGCACTAACCTCCATGGACAACTCGCCTCCCTGGGGTACTGTAATACTGACGTAGCCAACTGCTCGGATTGTCATGGAGGGCATGAGATATTAAAGAGTGAAGACCCTGCCTCCCAGGTGGGAAAGAAACACATAGTAGAGACCTGTAACAAGTGTCATAAAGGGGCCGACAAGAAATTTGTTAAGCACATAGCCCACCCCAAGTTCAAGCGTCCAGAGCTGTACAAAAACCTTCTCAAAGCCTTAAAAGACAGGGACTTGAAGAAAATTGCCTCTGACCCACAGAACTACCTCATGCTCATCTTCTTGATGTACATGGGCATAATTGGATTCACGTTCACTGCCTTTGGTGCCCATTCTTTGCTCATGTGGTTCAGGATACTCCAGGACGAGAGAAAGGGAGAGGATGGCCATGGCCACTAAGAAGGAAGA
>DATETB010000081.1:0-6616 GCA_035283825.1 Candidatus Brocadiales bacterium
CGTGGCCAGGGACGAGGAACTCCTGGAGCTTATGAGGGAGGCGGGCGTAGAGCTACTTTGCATAGGCTACGAGTCTCCCATTGAAGAAGACCTGAAGAACATGAAGAAGGGGCTCAATCTAAAGAAACTGGATGAATATACCCAGACCCTCAAGAGACACGGTTTTTACATCCACGGCATGTTCATACTGGGTTATCCTACCTTTAAGGATTCCAGGTGTAAGCTAAACATGTCTATATCAGAAAGGGTAGAGAGGTTCTGGCAGTTCATCAAGAGAAACGATATTGACACCGTCCAGATAGTAAAACCCGTTCCGCTACCAGGGACGGGGCTGGAAAAGAAATTAAAGGACGAGAACAGGCTTTATCCCATAAGCCTTGTGAATTACAACAAGTATGACGGGAACTGGTTGTGTTTTGAACCAGACTCAGATATAGACCCCGGGGATTTTATGTCCCAGACGGAGAGGATTGTGAGGAGATTTTACAACTTGTGGATGTTCCCTAGACTCCTCTACCAGGTACCCCTTTACCCTCTGGAGGTGGGGATACGGTTTCTAGGCAAATTCTTTGGTGGGTTACTGAGAGGCAGTAGGATGCCCCTGGGCACCCGCCTTAAAAAGAGTCTTGCACATGCCAGGCGACAGAGTTGGAGGAAATTCAGGAACCTGCGGCTAAGATTGGGGGGGAGGATTATACTAGAGAAGTGGAGACAAGACTTTGCAAGGGAAGACTTCTTCGGCACTCTGGAGAAGGCAAGGGTGGAACTAAAGAAAACTGCCGCGTCCCGGGAGGTTACCGAAGTGGTAAAGTGTGCAGACTAAAGGGTAAAAACTTCTCTGCCCTTAGCCCCTCCAGAGTGAATTGAAGAAACAAGCGGTTAACTACTTCGCACCACGACCACGGTACCAGTATATCCCGCCTCCAATGACCAGCATTGCTACCACTGCATAGATGACCTTCTTGCTAGCTAACGCCCCGGCAATGACTAACGTAAGGGTGTCGGTGTTGAGAAAATCCATTGTATACCCTCCTTTCTTCTCCCAGAAAATTCAACAAATCGGGTAATTATTACCCGGCCTTCTTCCCACGGTACCAATAACCTACTCCCACGCCAATAATGAAAACAATGGGTATTACATAAACATGAGGTATCAACGGCGGCATCTTTTTCCCTTCGGCCGCAGCTAGTACCCAAGAGATTACATCAGCAAACTCCATCTTTCTCGCTTACCCTCCTTTCGTCCCTTTATGCCCCCAGCATATTCTCAGGCTACTTATTTACACGATTAATAAAGAAAGTCAAGAGATTTCTCTGAGCTTCTGCGGATGATATGGAGAGGCCGTTGCCGAAGTGGTTTTGGACGTCCAATATGACAACGGAACAATGGACAGTTAAGGACTTACGACAGCTAAAATTGCACAAAGAGACACCTTTTAGGGTTGGGCAACAGCCTCTGGACATGGGTTACACCTTTTATTTTTTTAATCTTGTTAGGAGTGTAAGGGGGCAAGGGGGGATTTCCCCTCTTAGCCGCCGGAGGCGAACCCTGCAGGATTTCCTGCGTTCTATTCCAGGCCCTGCCAGGGCGGCCCTGGAGTTTCTCCGGGGTCTAAAGCTCCAGTGGGCCTACCAGCAAGAACTTAAGGCCTGCCTGGAACTCATAGAGACACTGAAACAGAAGGAAAAGGAACAAAACCACCTTGTAGAGAAGCTCTGCAAAGAGAGTCCTCAGGCCAGACTACTCACCACCCTCCCAGGCATAGGCTACCACAGTGGCCTGCTTATAGCCAATGAAATGGGAGAGCCAGAACGCTTCCCAAATGGGGAGCGCTTCGCTAGTTACAGCTACCAAGAGTACTTTTTGACGGCAGCCTGCATAGATGCAAAACCCCCTGCTGACTCAGAAGCCTAAAAGATGGAACCTCTTTATCAATATGCAAGAGTTTATCACTAATGCCATTACCATGATGGCTATGGAGCCTATCATGACGGTGCGGAAGGTCTTTGGGTCCACGGACAATACCTTCAAAAGACAGTAAGCAGTAAGGAGTAGGCAGTGGGCAGAAACCCTGTTTCTTAGTTCTTAGTGCCTACGGCTTACTGCCTTTTTGCAGCCCCTTCGGCACGTATATGCAGTAAGGCTCTTCGGCCATGTAGTCGCCCGTCTGGTAGAAGGCCCTGGCCCGGCAGCCCTCACAGACCTTTTTGTACTCACAGGCCCCGCACTTCCCACCCAGGAGGTCAGGGTTACGGAGTTTGGCAAAGACCTCCGAGGTGCGCCATATCTCGGCAAAGCTCTTAGTCCTAACATTTCCAGAGGTAACGGGCAGGTAACCGCAGGGGAAGACCTCACCCTTATGGGAGATGAAGCATACCCCTGTGCCAGCCAGACAGCCCTTGGTCATGGCGGCCATAGAGGGGTGGCCGCCGGGATGGGACGTCCCCATCCTGCCCATTAAATGCGGGTCTTTTATTGGCGGCATCCACCCGGGATGCCCGGCGGTGCTTCCGCCCCGCTGTCTGAGTATCCTGAAGTAATGGGGCGCACACGTGGCCTTGGTCTGTATCTTGGCCTCCAGTGCCAGGTCGTAGAAGAGGTTAAGGGTTTCTTCATATTTTTGGGCCGAGAGCATCTGGTCCTCAGCAATTTCTACGCCACAGCCCACTGGTACCAACATAAAGATATGAATGGCATCTGCCCCGAGCTGGAGGGCAAGCTGATAGAGGTCTCTTAGTTGATGTACGTTATGATTGGCTATCGTGGAGTTTATCTGCATGCTCATACCTAACTTTTTGAGGAGACGGAATCCGTGGAGCGCCCTCTCAAACGAACCCGGGAGTTTGCGGAACTCATCGTGGGTCTTTGCATCTGCCCCGTCCAGGCTTATAGAGACCCTTTCTACCCCCGCCTCCACTATTTTTTTGGCAATGCGTTCATCAACCAACGTGCCATTGGTAGCCAGGGCCACCTTTACCCGCCCGGTGTCAGCGGCATAACGGGCTATCTCAAAGATGTCGGGGCGGTATAGTGGCTCACCCCCGCTGAGGACTAATATGGGACTGCCCATGGTAGTCAGGTCGTCTATGAAGCGGAAGGCCTCCTGGGTGGTAAGTTCTTCTTTGACAAGCTCTTTGGCCACGTCCAGCCTGCGACAATGTATACACTCCAGATTACAGGCTACCGTACTCTCCCAGAACAGTAGCCTGAGCGGGTATCTTTCTACTGGCCTTTCCGCCACTGGATGTGCTGGCATACCACTCTTCATGTCTTCCTCCTCTATCAAAATCAGGGAGTAGGGGGTAGGGGATAGGGTGTAGCAATCTTACTACTCCCTACTCCCTACCCCCTACTCCCTAGTTCTTTACTCCCTAGTTAAAGACCGATAGACCATCGGCGGACTAGACGTGTCACGTCCCGCCACCAAAACCGACAGTAATTTTCTCACCTTCTACTATAACGGGAACCTCTCTCCTTCCGCCAGAGTATTCTAGCATCTTCTTCATGCCGTCTTTACTCTTCTTTACGTTGATGTACTCAAAGGGGATACCCCTGCCAGTATAATCTCCCCTTGCACCACTTGTATAGGGGCAATCATCCTTGCCGAAGATAAGCACTTTGTCCATAACCAACCCTCCTTTGGTTAGTAGTCAGTAGACATTAGACTTTGGACTATAGACTATGGACTTCATTATGAAGTCTAAAGTCCGTAGTCTAGGGTCTATAGTCCACACTAGCTACCTACCGTCTCCGCCACAGGATAATGAGGCCAAAGAGTACCACTATACTTATCCATACCTGGGCCGCAATGGTGTAGTATGTAAGCCACAATAAAACCTTACCCAACGGACCACAGTCCTTGAGGGTACTTATATAGCGTGCGACAAAATTCCTTTGTTTTTTTTCCTTCTTCACTACGGTAAAGGCCGGCTTGGCCTCTTTCGGGAAGAGTCTTTCAGGGCTTATCCTTTCTTCCCTTTCTGTGGGCCTGGCCTTTTTAAGCACCTCTTCCGGCGCCCCCTTCTTTTCAGCCGGCTTCGCCTCTGTGGGTGGGGCCTCTTCCAATCTCTTCACGATAGGCTTTTTAGGTTCTGGTTTCTTCTCGACAGGTTTGGGTGTCTCAGCAGGTTTTGGTGTGCTGAGGCGGTTGTAGATTTCAAACTCTTTCTCAGCCTCGTCAGTCTTACCCACCCTCCTGTAGGCAAGTGCCAGTGCATAGTGGGCCTTGGGGAAATCTGGTTTGAGTTGGGTGACGTCCTGGTAGCACTTTATGGCCTGGGCAAAGTCCTGCTTCAGGAAGTAAGAGTTGCCCAGGCCAAAGAGGCTGGCGGCATCCTTGGGGTCGTGTTCCAGGGCCTTCTTGAATTCTGCGATAGAATCGTCGTAACGCCCCTGTTTGTAGTGTTCGTGTCCCTTGTCAAAGTGTGCCTTGGCGTCGTCCCCCATATCGTGCTGGGCATAGACCTGGGGGGCTGTGAGGCTGAGTGGCAGGGTTACTCCCACCAAAAGGAGTATAAAGGTAGTTAATAAGCTAACTTTCATGTCTAATCCCTTAGTCCGCCCAAGCCCGTCCTTGATCCGCCTGAGGCGGAGAAGGGGCGGATTCCAGGGCCTTTAAGAATAGCATACCATATTCCTTCGTAGGTTCAATGCCCCCGCTCTAAAAAATAATGGTTCAAGCGTTTAAGGGGTTAAGAGTTCAAGGGATAAGGCAGGGGTACGTTGCAACGTGCCCCTACGAACTTGCTCAGGTGGTAGAAGTAGGTTAATATGGCCGAGTGGAATTTATATTATGGCTTTTTATACGTAGGGGGTTGATTAATCAAACCCCTGCCGGCTCAAATCAGGAGGGCAGATGAAATATACTCAATGCCGTCTGGGAAGGGTATTTGTGGTGAGGTTTGACCATGGGGAGGATTTTCTTAAGGAACTGACCGGGTTTATCAAAAAGGAGGACGTACGGGCTGGAATTATCCACTTCCTTGGGGCCCTGGAGGAGGCAGAGGTGGTGGTGGGGCCTGAAAGACCAGTGGTCCCCCCAACCCCCATGTGGAGGGGTTTTCAGGATGGTAGGGAGGTGGTAGGGCTGGGCACCATCTTCTGGAAAGACAACGAGCCGAAGGTCCACGTCCACAGCACCATTGGCCGCGAGGAGAAACTCCTTCTGGGCTGTATAAGAAAGGAGGCAAAGATATATCTTACAATAGAGGCCGTAATCCTTGAACTGGAGGGGGCAATGGTAAAGAGACAACTTGATGAGAAGACTGGGTTAGACCTGCTGTATATCGGGGGTTAGGGGGAGATAGTAGGGGGTAGGCAGTAAGCAGTAGGCAGAATTAAGAAATGCCAAATTTCAAAGCTCAAAGTTCAAATGAAATCCAAATGTCAAAATCCAAATCACAAATTTGACATTTGAACTTTGACATTCATTTGGCATTTGAGCTTTGACATTTGGATTTCTGCTTACTTCTTACTGCCTACTTGCTTTTTTATCCTCTCCAGGGCCGTCTGGTAGTCCTTATCCTGCGGACTCAGCTTTACTGCCTGGGTCAGGGAGTTAAGGGCCTTGTCCATTTTTCCTTGTTTTTCGTAAATTAGCCCCAGGGTGTAGTGGGCTTCAGCTATAGAGTAATCAAAGTCTAGCGCCCTTTCCCAGATACCTTGCGCAAGGTCCGGGGACAGCTCGGCCGCCCTCCTCCAGTGGGGGAGGGCGGCAGGGATGTCACGATTGAAGGCGTATGCCTCCGCTATTTCTTTATGGGTCTGTGCGTTTTCAGGCTCAATTGCCAGGGCTTTATTATACTGTTCAATGGCCTTCTTGAATTTCCACTGGACGGTATAGGCATTGCCTAGCCCCCGGCGCAGTTCAGCCTCTTGTGGTCCTGAGGCGTATTTCAGGGCCTTTTCGTAGTGGTATATGGCATCTTCTGTCCTGTTCAATTCATGATAGAGGGTGGCCAGTTGGGCCTGTAGACCCGGATACTTAGGGTCTCCCTTCTCTGCCCTTTCAAACTCTGCAAGGGCCTCCAGGAGGGCCCCCTTTTTTCTAAAGGCCACACCCAGCTCGTAGTGGGCCATAGGCATACCGCCCATGATGTCAGTAACGTAGGTGTAAGACATTATCGCCGCGTCAACCTTGTCTCTTTCCATGTAAAACTCCGCCAGATACAAGTGGGCCTCGCCGTCATTTGGATTAAGGGTTACGGCGGTCTTCAGGTTGGCCAGGGCCTCTTCCTTCTTACCCTGGAGTTTGTAAACGAGGGCCAGTTGTTTATAGGCCTCCGAATCCTTTGGGTTCAGTCTGATAGCCTCCTGGAAGTGGCTTACGGCCTCCTCGTACTTGTCCATTTGTGCGTAGGCAAGCCCAAGGCCCAGATGGGCCCCAGCATGGTCAGGCGCCTTCTGGAGTACCTGCATGAATTCTCCGGCGGCGTCCGCAAACCGCTTCTGCAGATAATAGACCACACCCAGGTTAACCCTTGCGGGGAAGAATTCAGGCTCCAGGGCCAGGGCCTTCTGGTACTCTTCTATGGCATCCCTGGGCTCGTCGTCTGCCTGATAGGCCAGCCCCAATTGGTTGTGTAAGATTGGAATAGTCGGTGCCTCCTTAATGGC
>DATETB010000082.1:0-2472 GCA_035283825.1 Candidatus Brocadiales bacterium
TGCCGCAGAGTTTGAGACCTACACCCCTTACCTGTATTCCACCTATGAGCAGGAGTGTGAGTCCAGGCCCACAGACAGGCCCAAGGTGGTCATCCTGGGCAGTGGGCCCAACCGCATCGGCCAGGGGATAGAGTTTGACTATTGCTGTGTCCATGCCGTCATGGCCCTCAGGGAGATGGGTTACGAGACCATAATGGTCAATTGTAACCCGGGGACGGTAAGTACCGACTACGATACCTCTGACAGGCTGTACTTTGAACCCCTTACACTGGAAGACACCCTGGAGATTATCCACCTGGAAAAGCCGCAGGGGGTAATAGTCCAGCTTGGGGGACAGACGCCCCTGAAGCTGGCGGTACCCCTGGAAAGGGAGGGCATAAAGGTACTGGGGACGTCCCCCGATAGTATAGACCGCGCTGAGGACAGGGAGCGGTTTGCAGAACTACTCAGGAAGGTGGGCCTGAGACAGCCCGACAACGGCTGTGCCCGCTCCATGAAAGAGGCCATAACGGTGGCAGAGAGGCTTGGGTATCCGGTACTCGTCAGGCCCTCCTACGTACTGGGGGGACGTGCCATGCGGGTGGCCTTTGATGAGAAATCTCTAAGAGACTACGTCCAGAAGGCCACAGAGGTCTCACCCAAACATCCCGTGCTCATAGACAAATTTCTGGAAGACGCCATAGAGATAGACGTGGACGCCGTGGCGGATGGCCAGCATGAGGTCTTTGTTGGAGGGATTATGGAGCATATTGAGGCCGCCGGCATACACTCAGGGGACAGCTCCTGCGCCCTCCCGCCCTACTCCCTGCCCCGGGAGGCTGTGGAGGAGATAGAGCGTCAGACCAGGGTACTGGCACTGGAACTGCAAGTACTTGGCCTCATTAACATCCAGTACGCCATAAAAGACGGCGAGGTCTACGTGTTAGAAGTAAACCCCAGGGCCTCCAGGACCGTACCCTTTGTCTCCAAGGCCATAGGCATACCCCTGGCCAAGGTAGCCACGAAAGTTATTATGGGAAAAACCCTGAGGGAATTAGGACTTGCTAAGGCAGGGACGTATTGCAATACGCCCCTCCCCTACACCGCCGTAAAAGAGGCAGTCTTGCCCTTCATAAAGTTCCCAGGGGTAGATACCATCCTGGGGCCTGAGATGAAGTCCACCGGGGAGGTTATGGGGCTGGATAAAGACTTCAGTAAGGCCTATGCCAAGAGTCAGATGGGCGCCGATGGCTCATTGCCGTTATCGGGAACGGTATTCATAAGTGTAAGAGACAGAGATAAACCCGGGGCCGCCCTGCTGGCTAAGACCCTCCATCAGATGGGCCTCAGGCTAATGGCCACAAGGGGCACCGCCATTCTCATATCCAGGGAAGGCATACCGGTGCAGGAGGTACGCAAGGTCTTTGAGGGTAGTCCCAACGTAATGGATTATCTGAAGAAGGGTGAGATACATCTCGTAATAAATACCACCGAGGGGAATATCTCTGAAAAGGATTCCTTCCCCATAAGGCGTACGGCACTAATACACCACATACCCTACTTTACCACCCTCTCGGGCGCAAGGGCCGCCGCCGGGGCCATAGAGGCCATGCTCAAGGAACAGGTAGAGGTCAGGCCCCTGCAGGAGTATTACTCAGAATTGGCAGATACACGTTAGCGAAAAAAAGCGAAAAAGGCGAAAAAAGGGGACGGTTCTAATTATCTCCCTTTTTAAAAATAGAACCGTCCCCTTTTCTTCCCTTAATCCCGCCACCCAAGACCTCGGCCACCATCTCCCTGGCCTCGTTTAGGGCCTCTTCCCTCGTTCTAAGCCTACCCTCTAGTTGCTCATCGTAAAGTCTGTCTAGGATTCCCGAGAAAGGCGGGCCGGGTTTTAGCCCCAGGGCTATGAGGTCGTATCCATTAACCAACCTCTGGGGTTTTATCTCCTCTTCCTTCAGCCTCCCCCGCATCTCCTGGCAATAATTATAGTCCGAGAGGTCACCGGTGCTGGCGAGGGCATCCACACGGCAGACCTCGGCCAGGAGGGGGTAATCCGGGTGCGAGAGGAGTCTCTTAAGGGTGCTCATCTTCATCTTCCTGGCGTCCTTGAAGGCCATGTGCCTCTTTACCAGCCAGGCAATCCGTTCCTTCTCCTCTTTGGAGGTGCGGAGGCGGTCACAGATATTCCCGGCCATCTCCGCCCCGACGCCCTCGTGGTAAGGGAAGCGGATACGGCCGTCTCTCAGCTCCCAGGTAACGGGCTTGGCCACGTCGTGGAGCAGTGCCCCCATGGCCAGCACCCAGTTGGGGTCTTCAAGGTGAGATATGGTCAGCAGGGTGTGGGTGAAAACGTCCCCTTCCGGGTGGAGGTTGTCGGGTTGTTTGGCGCCCTTCATCTTGATAATCTCCGGGAGGACGTGTTCCAGCAGTCCCAGTTCATCAAGTAGCTTAATCCCGATAGAGCGGTTCCTGTGGACAAGGATTTTTTCT
>DATETB010000083.1:0-3004 GCA_035283825.1 Candidatus Brocadiales bacterium
ATTGGTGGGCATAGCCCACCCTACATTTCTGGCACGAAATGTCACCCTGAGCGAAAGCGAAGGGTCTATAGATTCTTCGCTTCGCTCAGAATGACACATTGCGTTGCTGTGACTTTTTCAGTAGGGTGGGCACAGCCCACCCTACACCCTAGAGAGTAAAGGTAAAACTTTTAAGATAAAAATAATACTGGTGGAGACGAGGGGATTTGAACCCCCGACCTCAGCGATGCGAGCGCTGCGCTCTCCCAACTGAGCTACGTCCCCACCTTGAATCAGGGATTAGGGGTCAGGCCCCGCACCACGCAGGGTGCAGGGCTTGCCATATACCCGTAGCTGTGAACCCCACGTGGTTCACAGGGAATAGGGGCTAGGGAATGGGGAATACAGAATTCGGAATTCAGAATGCATACTTCCAACTGCCTGTATTCTGACTACTGTTTCACGCAGGCTAAAGCCTGCGGCTACCTGCTAACCCTTAGTCCCCTGAAACAGCGCCATTATACCCATTGAGAGGTAGGGGAGACAACTGTTAATCCCGAACTTTTATGGTGTGAGTCCAGCCCAGATGAGGCGGATAAAAGCTGTTTGGCAAAAAACGCTACTAACTTTAGGGGGGGAAATCCTGTCTACTGTCTTACGCAGGCTAAAGCCTGCGGCTACATGTTTATTGTTACGGTAACCCCTGGAAATAAAAAAGGCCCCCTTTACAGAAGGCCTCCAGACCAGCCCTACAGCGTCTTCGTTGTAGTCCTTAAGCGGGCAGAACCTCGGTGAAGACGCAAAACGGGCTGGATAATCCTTTAGAAATCTTTACTTCAAGACGACTTCCAGGTCTACTTTGACCTCCTTCTTGGCCTCTACGGTAACGTTCTTGGTCAGTTTCTTCAAATCCTCTTTATTGGCCGCCTCATGCCATACGTTCAGCTTGTAGGCCCCAGCGGGTACGTCTGCAATCGTGAAGCTCCCATCCGCCGCAGTTACTGCGTAGTAGGGGTTATCCCTCACCACTATCCATGCGTTCATCCACTTGTGGACGTCACACCCCACCTTTATCACCTCAGGGTAATCAAATTTCTTGTGTACTGGTTTCCCATCACCCGGTATGCTCTCATTAAAACTGCTATTCTTCATAGAGTAAGAGTGCAGGTTGTGCATTAAAGGGTCGCCGTTCCTCAACTCCACTTCGCCTCCGGCAGGGATGACCTGCACGTGAGGTATAAAACCACATTCCTTCTGGTCCAGGGTATATTCTCCTCCGCTTGAGACTGGCGCCTCTCCTGCACCACCATGGCCATGGGGGTCAGCCGCCCCAGACTTGGGGCTTGCAAAGGCCCTCCCCTTGGCTACGCCTGCCAGATACACCACAGCGTTCTTTACACCCTTCGTGCCATTGTCCACTATTATCTTCTCAGAGAGCCTGGGCAAGTGCTTGCCGCACACTTCTGGGTCTTTATCAATAGGCAACTCCTCTGGTGCCGGTGCATCCCCGGACAACTTCACCACTCCACTAATGACGCCTCCGTCCTTTACGTCTATAACCTCATAGGCATGGGCGAGGCAGGCATAAGTAACAACCCACATCCCAAGCGCCATACCTGTCAAAACCCTTGCTAACATTCGTCCTCCTCCAGGTGCAGAATCATGATGTCAAGTCTTAGACAGCCACTTCCTGGGGGACCCCGTTCCGCCTGTTCAGGGAGTAACAAGGCTCTCCGTCGGACCACCGCACCCTGATGGCCTCCTTATCTCCACAGACCATCTCACACATCCTGCAGGCCACACAATCCTTTGTCCGTGCGTTCCTGGCGACCTTGTAGATGGACCCAGGCTCCCCTTCCACCATCTCCAGACAGCCAGCAGGGCACACGTCCACACAACGGTTACACCCACTGCACCGCTCCAGGTCTATTACCGCTAGCGGTCTCTCTTTTACCTTGAAGGTCTGTTGTCCATCATTATCATAAATACTATTTGATGGGCAATAACTGCCACAGACGCCACAATCTATGCACAGTCTGGAATGAACGTAATGAAGCCTCTTTGCCTCCCCGGTAATAGCCCCTACTGGGCACTTCTTTGCACAAAGGGTACAACCTATACAGGTATTCGTAATCGTATATGCCATATTTGTCCTCCTTAGTAGTTAGTCTGGATACCCAGCTATTCAGATCTGCCTAGGGGACTATTCACAATTAGCGTACCAATTCTTAATAAGTAACTGGCAATTATCATAATATATTGGAAACAAAAGGGTTGGGACTATATATCTGTTGACAGGCAAGAAAAGACGATGTGTAGTCTTGGTCACACATCGTACAGGACGATAACCGCACTAAAGATATAAGTGTTTGATAACACGTATGTTACTGAGATACACCCCTATACACATTATTTACATGCTAGAGTGTACTCACTGAGACAGTTTGGGGTGGTTTTGGGGGGGGCTTGTACATCAGGACTCTAAGAAGGTGTCATTACTAATGTAGGGGCAGGTTTGAAACCTGCCCCTACTTTTCTTACCTCTTAGCCAGTTCTGAAGGGGATTTGGTTAATAAATCCCCAGGGCTCATAATCAAATCCTTCAGGGCCTCCACCTGGTCTCCGGCGCTGCCTGGGAACGTGTCCTGGAACTCTCCCCACGGGAACTTGGGCATCTTTGTGCCTACCTGTATCCTCTGGGGGTCGGTAAGCCACTCCTTTATCCAGTTGGGTCTCAGGCGTTCCCTGGCCAGGGACAAATCAGGCGCCCAACCAGAGGGGTCTCCAGAGGGCTTCAATTCCCCGCGGACATGGCAGGAACCGCAGTTCACGTCCTTGGAGTCCATGAGGTGTTTGGCTTTCACGTAATGGTCTGCATCCTTGGAACACCTTGCGTCCACATAGGCCCTCTCTCTCTCCTGTAGTCGTTCGTAAGGATACTCCTGATGTTCAAGGAGGGCAAAATATTTGGCCAGTGTGTTAGCCTCCTCCTTACTAAGACCGAAGGTGGGCATCTTTACGTTCA
>DATETB010000084.1:0-3209 GCA_035283825.1 Candidatus Brocadiales bacterium
CCGTGGCGAACAATACGCCCCTACAAGACAATGATTGGCCCCTTCCCTTTTTTGCCCTAAGAATAGAGATGAGGATAACACGGGGACAGGAGGCACTCGCTTCCGCCTTGAGTAGGATATTGCCACTGTCTAGACCGTCGTAATACCCATGGGCTGGCAAACTGAACTTAAAGAAATATATAGGGAACTTGAGGAAGACCTCTCCAAACTGGCCCCCGAATGCAAGGCCCGCGGGCTGTGCTGTCATTTTGAGGACTTTGGCCACGTCCTTTTCGCCAGCAGTCTGGAGGCAAATTACCTCCGCAGAAAGGCAGGCCCGCCCAAAGTACCTATCAAGAAAGAGGTCTGTCCTTACCTTGTGGATAACCTGTGTACGGTGAGGGAACACAGGACCCTGGGGTGCAGGGTGTTCTTCTGTGAGAAGGACTGGCTGAGTACCTCACAAGACTTATATGAGACGTACCACCGCAGGATTAAGCAACTGGCCATGAAATACCCCTTAGAGTGGCGTTATGCCCCCCTGGTGGAACTCCTGAAGGAAGAAGGCACTGAAGAAGCGTTTGAACGATGGGTAATTGAAGACAGATGAGCCTATGCAAAAAAATTACCGTGCCGGTAGCAGGGGACACACCCAATAACCTTGTAAGGCAGGTGAGACCTGATATACTGGGTATTTGTGCTACCTTATTGAAAAGGAACTCTTTGGTTAGAGAGCAATAAAGAGATGAAAGGGTATACGTTGGTGAAAAAGGCAGTCTTCCTGGACAGAGATGGTACTATAATCCACGGCGTCCCCTACCTCTCCTCTCCTGAGGAACTGGTACTACTACCCAATTCTGCCAGGGCCATAAGGCTCTTCAAGGAAGAAGGGTTCACGGTAGTTATCGCCACTAACCAGTCAGGCGTAGCCAGGGGGTACTTCACCGAACAAAGACTACACGAGATTCACGAGAGGCTACTGGACTTGCTCTCCCAGGAAGGGGCTACCATAGACGCCGTCTACTACTGTCCCCATCTCCCTGAAGGCACAGTGGCAGAATACAGTATAGAATGCCAATGCAGGAAACCCAAGACCGGGATGCTCCTCAGGGCCGCAAGGGAGCATGGTATAAACTTGAAGGGTTCCATTATGATTGGGGATACACCTGGAGACATCTTAGCTGGTAATGCCGTCGGGTGTAAGACGGTGCTGGTAAAGAACCATGAGGAGGAGATAGATATGCCAGTGGAGGCAGACCTTGTCGTGAGGGATATATGGAAGGCCGCCCAGATACTCTGTTCTAGAGCTGGGCAGGGCGTAAAACCTGTCTTATGAAGGTATTCTTTATCTACCCCAACATCAACTCCCAGGTGGGCTTTAACTTCGGCCTGGCCTTCGTCTCCGGCATGCTCAAGGCCCACGGCCACACCACAAGACTCCTCAACCTCAACGAGAAGCTGGACAGTCTACCCACGGATGAAGAAATCAGGGCCTTCATTGAGGATTTCAACCCAGGACTGGTAGGCATATCGGCAGTCACCCCACAGTACCGTTCCGCCCTGAAGATAGCCAGGCTTATCAAAAGTTTTTCCAAGACCCCAATAATCCTGGGAGGCGTCCATGCCACCCTCGTCCCGGAAGAGGTGCTCAAGGAGGATTGTTTTGATTATGCCTGTGTGGGAGAGGGGGAGGAGGCGGTCCTGGAACTGGCAGATAGATTAGAAAAGGGACAGGATACCACCACTATCTACAATATCTGGGCGAAAAAGGCAGGCCCTGAATCCGCCTTAGGCGGAGCAGGCAGGATAATCCCCAACAACGTCCGCCCCTTTGTAGACCTTGCCAGACTGCCCCGGAAGGATTATCCACTCTTTAACATGCAGAAACTCATTGACACGGAGGACGGATGGGCCAGGCTCATGACCTCCAGGGGCTGCCCCTTCCGATGTACCTATTGCTTCAACCACAGGATAGTAGACCGCTACAGACAAGAGACGGCTAGTTCTACGCCTGCCTCAGGCAGTGTGGGCTACGTACGCCAGCACCCACTGGAGGAGGTCTTCGGGGAGATAGAGTACCTCCAGGACAATTATCAAAGGATAAAGATGTTCATCTTTGATGACGACGTCTTTACCCTGGACAAGGCATATCTCAGGGAGTTCTGTAAGCAGTACCGAAGCGTAACGCAACTCCCGTTCGTAGTAAATGCCCACGTGAGGGCCTTTGATGAGGAGCGGGTCAGGATGCTCAAAGAGGCTGGTTGCGCCATAGTAAAGTTCGGTCTGGAGAGCGGCAGCGAGCGGATAAGGCGAGACGTCCTCCACCGCCCCATGACCAATGAGGAGATTGAGAAGGCCTTCCTCCTTGCCCACAGGTACGGTCTCCACACCTCTGCATTCATTATGATTGGGCTGCCCTACGAGGGGGAGAAGGAGGTAATGGAAACCGTGGAGCTCCTGGCCAGAATCAGACCGGGGCGCTTCCGCTGGTCCATCTTCTACCCCTTCCCCAAGACCGAGGCCTACGAGTTCAGCCTGAAAGGGGGTTATATTGATTTTGACAAGATGCAGGCCCTGGAGAACTTCACTGAGGCCTCCTGCCTGAATTTCGGCCCCAAGCATAACCTCCTCATCTCCAAGCTGCAGCGCACCTTCCCCTGGTTCGTCAACAGGTATTCCTCCAACTCAGTAGCCAGCCTCTACACCGCCTTGACAAAGACCGTAGAAGACATGCCGTCAGAGGCATGGCAGTACTTCGGGGAGAGGGTGCCCGGCATGGACAAGGAACTCTCGGCCCTTTTGAAGAAGGCCCATTGTGAACACTACGCCTTTCGTTACAATTCTTTTACTGCCGTAAGGTCAGATTGGGAGGGATAATGATGGTAGTACCGCACGGCACCAAGACAAATTCCATACTCATAACCGCCCCTAGCTGGGTGGGTGATGCAGTCATGGCCACCCCTGCCTTCAGATGCGTCAGGGAAAACTTCCCGAAGGCCAAAATCTCTCTCCTCCTCAGGCCCTTCGTAAAAGGGGTGCTGGAGGGGGCACCCTGGTTTGACGAGTGGATTGAATTCGACCAGAAGGAAAAACACAAACAACCCGGAAAATACCTGGCCCTTATCAGGAAGCTCAGGAAGGAACAATTTGACCTGAGCATCATCCTGCCTAACTCCCTCAGTTCCGCCCTGGTAGCCTGGCTTGCCGGGATAAAACACAGGGTGGGCTAC
>DATETB010000085.1:0-3546 GCA_035283825.1 Candidatus Brocadiales bacterium
CCCGAGTGTTATATCAGGGTTTTTCTTTATCTCAGCCTCAACCAGTTCCAGGAGCACCTGTTTCTTAAGGAAGGGGAAGTACTCTACCAGTTCTTTGGACTGCTTCTTATTGAGAGGCAGTTTCCCTGCCAGCCCCTCTGCGCTGGTGACGTCCTCCCGGGTGAGGACCCCCTTGAGAGTGGGGTACAGGGGCCTTAGGGGACTCTCTGGTGGGAGGGGGTCTACGGGGTGAAAGGCCAGATAGGTACGGCCGGATAGGGCCATGGAGCGAGCCAGCTCCTTATCGTAGTCCTTCAGCATCCCTGCCAGGACCTCCTCCATGGCCCTGGTCTCCACCAGGAGAGTGGCAGGGCCACTGTTACCACCGCCTGCCTGTTCCCTTCCGGGCGGATTAGGCATAGACTGCAGGTGACGGAGCCTTTCTCTTACTCCCTTAAGGCTATCGGCCACCACCTCCTTTTCCAGGGTAGCTGGGCTTTCCTCCAGAAACTCTATGTCTAGAGATATGCCCTTTGCATCCAGGGAAGTAAGTGTATCAATGAGGATGGCATGTCTGTCCCGGCTCCAGGGCCATCTCCCCAGGGTCTTTATGCTATCATCATCTATGGCTATAAGGACTACCTTATCTGTGACAGGGTGGAGGGGCCGTAACTTTAGTCGCTGGTCATAAAAACGGAGTTCCAGTGCCCTATAAAGCTCTGTAAAGGTGAAAGGGATGACCAGTACGGTGCTTATGATACCTATAACTAAGGCTTTCAGGAGGGAATGCTTCAAAGTTTTTGAAGGACCGGTTGAAAGGGGAGACTCTCCTGGAGGGGTTCACTCATGGGAAGAGATGGCTCCTTTCAACTTGTGGAGTTCCTGCTGTAGCTGTGCCATGCTGTCCAGAATAGAGTTCAACTTGACGTCCATACCTTTAATATTGGTGATTTCGGCCTCTTTTAACTGTATCAGTTCGTTATGGGCCTGGTTAGCCATTTTCAGCGCATAGCTTACCCTGTTATTCAAATCCCTGATGCGCTGGCTCATCTGCTTAATGGTGCGGAAGGCAAGGGAGGGGTCCATCTTTATCCTCTTCAGGAAGTTCTCATGGTCTATGGCCAGTATCCTGGCCTCTCCCACGGCCTTGACCGTGGCCGAGCGGGGCTTGGCGTCAAAGAGGCTCATCTCACCGAAGATGTCCCCCTCCCCCAGCATGGCCAGGGTGGTCTCCGTCTCCCCCTCACTCTTTACGACCTTTACGTTCCCGCTCTGTATTACGTACATGGTCCGGCTCTGCGTACCCTCCTCCACGATGACCTCGCCGTCCTTGTATATCTTGCCCAGGAGACCTTCTTCTGACATGGTAATACTCCCTCCTATCGTTTAGTGGCGGGAAGGAACCCCCACTCCTAAAGAAGAGCTGACCGTTGCACCCAGCCAGCGCATAAGGGGCCAGGGGCTTAGTGTCCTCATAAATATATCCTTATAGAATCTGCTCCCGGTGAACATGTCCCATAGGATGTCGCTATGGTGGGTATCTCCTTGTGAATCCTCCTGCTCCCACTGTATCATCCTGAAGTAGCCCCTGCTGAGGGGAGATATGCAGGAGATGAGGTCATTCATATAGAAGAGGAATTGACCAAACAGGTTGTCTCTATTCAGGGTTTTGCAGACAGGGAGGTAATGCTCCCTGAAGTCTTCTTCCCCCACGCCGTAGAGGAGGGCCGCCTGGGCCGCTGACTTGGAAGTCATATAAGCAGAGCCTATTCCGTCTTTATACAGTCTGGCGCTACTGGCGTCTCCTATAATCACTATCCTGTTGGCAAAGGGTTTTTGGGCCGCACCCACATTAATCTTCGGGAAACAGTGGCAGAATTTCTCTGGAATCTTGAAGTCAGGAGGAAGCATCTTTTTCATCGCTGGGTGGGCAAGAAAGGCCTTTACGTCCTCTACGTTGGGTTCCTTCCCCAACATGCTTACCGTAACGTAATCCCCCTTGGGTGTTATACCTACAAACTCTATCCCTGGGAGGTGGAGCAGGAAGATGTGAACGGAGTGGCCAAACTTGTTTGTCACCCAGTCTTTCCCCAGTTCAATCTCAGACTGGGTGGCCCTGATGGTGGGTGGCGCCTTGTACCCTATGCCAAGTTCCTCAAATTTTTGGGCCGTCCTGGCATTAACCCCGAAGGCCCCCACCAGGAGGTCGCAGTCCTGCAGCAACTTTCCCCCAGAATAGAGCCTGGGCCTATCTCCCTCAAGACGTATGTCATCTATTACAGTGCGTTCTATCCTGGCCCCATGTTCAACCGCCTTCTGTAAAAGGAACTCATCAAAGCTCTGGATGTCCTTCCCCATACTCCCCTTGGGCCCACCCCCCCTATAGGTGGCGGCTATGCCCCTCTGCTGGAGGCGCGGAGGCTTTATCTGGACGCTGCCCTCCTGGGTATGGAAGTAATAAGACTCTATGCCCCTTTGCACGACGGAAGGCGGTAAATTTATGCCCTCCAGGGCTAGAGACTGCACCATGGACTCCGAGACCACCCCCGCACACATATTACAACCTGCAGGGCCCTGGTTAACGAAGGTTTTCCTGTCGTAGACGGTGATTTCAAGGCGTCTGTCTAAATCCTGGGCCAGCTTTGAGGCAAAGAGGCTGAAGAAAGACCCCGCAGGTCCGCCCCCAATTACCGCCACCCTGGCACCATCCGGAAGCGTCAGGTCTTTTGCACCAGGCAAGACACGCCTCCCTTCGTAGAAAACCCTTCTCAAGGTTTATTAGAAGAAAAATGTGGCTTCTACTATATTTTTATTTATTCCCCTGTCAAGTCATAAAGTTGCTGGGCTTGATAGGCTGAAAGTCCGCCTCAGGCGGGGAATTCAGCTACGAGGCCCCCTTGAGTGATTGCATAGCGGAAGGGGTTTCTATAAGAGTAAAGTAAAAGTTAACCTGGCAGGGTATTTTGAGGAACAAGCTCACCATAACCAGGGGTCTTGCCCAAAATGCCATTTCAAGTGTCTTAAGCCTCCTATGGGGAAAGACCTAGCCAGTGTCCCAATTTACGTCCCAACTTCAGAGTATTTTTCTGTTGACAATTAAAGAAATAATAATATAATCCTCTTTTTCATGTAATGGACAGACGTCAGTATTAGTAGTTGAAAGGAGAAAGGAGGTGGGAAGCAGAAGTGGAAAGAGGAGGAGCGTCAAAGTTAAAAGGATCTATGGAGGGAAGATCTTTTATAGAAAGGAGGAGGTTTTCTTACATGCCTAGATCGTTGAAGGTACTACTTGTTGTCTTAGGTCTAGTTGTGAGCTTGTTCTTCGCTTATTCCTTCAACGGTGGCCCCGACAGTGACATCTATGCGGTAGAAATTATTACCCACTGGGTACCCCACGAAGTCTACGGTATGCCTGGAGATCCAGACAATTCTGGAAAGATATTCTTCTCTGGTCTAGCCGCCAAGTACATGGGTCCCCCAAAAGACGGGCCACCTTGGCCAGGTAAGTACGGGAAGTTCTACAGGACCTTACCTGCCTATCGTTATTATATCCCTGATGGTATGTAC
>DATETB010000086.1:0-6761 GCA_035283825.1 Candidatus Brocadiales bacterium
CTACTGTCCTACCTCAAACCTGGCGAACCTCCTAACCCTTATATTTTCTCCTACCTTGGCGACGCAGATGTTGATGACGTCTTTTATCGTCTGGGCGTCGTCTTTGATGAACGGTTGGTCCAGGAGGCATTTTTCTTTATAGAAACTCTCCAGTTTGCCCTGGATTATCTTTTCCTGGATTTGTGGGGGCTTGTCAGCGGCGACCTTCTTGAAGGCCTCTTTTTGTCTTTCAACCTCCTCTTTGGGTACGTCTTCGCGGCTGACGGCCAGGGGGTTGGCGGCGGCTACCTGCATACAGAGGTCCTTCATGAGTTGTTCCACCACCTCGTTCCTGGCCACGAAGTCACTCTCGCAATTCAGCTCCAGCAGTACCCCCACCTTGCCATTAAAGTGGATATAAGAACCGATGCGGCCCTCGTTGGTAGTGCGGGAGGCCTTTTTCTCAGCCACCTGGAAGCCCTTTTTCCTGAGGATTTCGGCGGCCTTGTCCATGTCTCCACCCATCTTTTCCAGGGTATTCTTACAATCCAGGATACCGGCGCCTGTCCTCTCCCTCAGTGTCTTTATGCTCTCGGCATCTATTGGCATGCGTATTTCTCTCCTATAACTAGGGGTTAGGGGGTGGGGAGTAGGGGGTAGCAATCTTTTCCCGCACGGCAGGGCGTGCGGGCTACTCCCTAATCCCTAATACTAGGCTACCTTAGACAAGGAGGTCTTTCCTTCCAGGAGGGCGTCGGTTACCTTACTGAGGAATACCTCAATGGATCTCATGGCATCGTCATTACCTGGCACGCATATATCTACCAGGTCGGGGTCACAATCGGTATCGGTGAGACAGACCGTGGGTATACCTAACTTATTGGCCTCCTTTACGGCAGTAATCTCCCTCTTGGGGTCTATTACTATGAGTGCCCCCGGGAGTCCAACCATATTCCTCAGACCGTGGAGGTTTTTTTGCAGTTTCTTAGTCTCGCGGACGATGGTAGCAACGGCCTTTTTACTATACTTTTTGAACTCCTCACTGGCCTGAAGGTCCTCCAGCTCTTTGAGACGTTTGAGTCTACTGCAGACGGTATTAAAGTTGGTTAACGTACCCCCAAGCCATCTCTCATTCACAAAGGACATGCCTGCCCGTTGCGCCTCTCTGGCCACAGTGGCCCTGGCCTGCCACTTAGTCCCTACGTAAAGTACCCCTTTACCGGTGATGGAGAGCTTTGAGAGGAACTTGTGGCTAGTAATAAGTCCCCTGAGGGTCTCTCTAAGGTTTATTATATGTATAAGGTTATGCTTGCCGAAGATGAAAGGCCGCATCTTTGGGTTCCACCTGCTGGTCCTGTGACCGAAATGGAACCCTGCTCTTACAAGTTCTTCTAGGGTAACTATTGGCACTTACTCCTCCTGGGATTTAAAAAATTTTCTACAATGTAGCAGAAATACCAAAAATGTCAATATGCGGAAAGGGCCTCCTCAAAGTTGACGGGGGCCTCCTGGGGTATGGACTCTATGGGGATGGGGAGCTTCGGGTTAGCGGGAAGGGGGTCTATGTATTTCTTCCTGTAGGCCTTGCTCTGCATCCTGCAACTGGGGAAACGCTTATTAAAGTCTGGATGACTTACCATCTTCTTCCATATGGCCTGGATGGGCATTTCCCTGACGTTACCAAAGTTCACCGGGTTAAAATCACAGGGGTTGATGTCGCCGTAGGCAGTCATGTAGAACTGGGAATTGGCTCCGTAACAGCCTACCCCAAGCGGGGAGTTTATGAGGGCCATGGCGTTTACCCCTATGGGCGTAGTCTCATAATATTTCCTGGCAAGGGCTATGACCTGTTTCCGCTCCTGCGGGGTGAGTATCTTGGAGGCGTCCTTCAGGTATTTACCTGAGGGGATGCAGTCAAAGATGGTTACCTCGTGGAACCCCTCCTTGACGGCAATCTGGAGGAGCCTCTCCAGGTGCCCCTCCTTAAGGTTTTCATGGGTAGCGTAAGTGGAGATGCCGGTGAGGATACCTGCCTCCCTGGCCAGCCTTGCCCCTCCAAAGGCCTTCTCATAACAGCCCACTACCTTGCGGAACTCGTCGTGCATTAACGCCTCGTTGTGGTCAATAGAGATATTCAAGGAGTATAGCCCGGCCTCTTTCAACCTCTTTACGTTTTCCCTGGTGAGGAGGAGGCCATTGGTGAATATCATCGGCACGGCCTTTGACTTGTCCACGTAGCGTATGAGCTCGTAGAGTTCCTCCCGCAACATGGGCTCGCCGCCTACGTATATGATCAGGCTCGCCCCTAGCTCCAGGGAGCCGTCCACTACTTTCTTTATCTCCTCCACCGTGAGTTCCCTGCGAGCAGGGTCCTTAAAGGGGTCGGCACTACAGTGGACGCACTGGCACTGGCACTTGTGGGTGATAGCCAGGTTGGCCGTTACGGGGAAGGCCATCTTATAGACCATCATCCTTACCTTCCTTGCGAGAAATCGCATCCCGGCCGGAGTAGGGTGGGGTGGGTTGTAGATATTGTATACGTTTGCCCCGTTTACCCTTGCGATTACCTTCAGGGAGTTGAGTCTCTCAAAGAATTGCTGGACGAATGGGTTGAGGATATCCCCCAGGGTACCTCCTGCCCTTCCTGTAATCTTGCCATTCTCTATACTTGTCTCTACGTGGAAGAGGTCGTATAGATTCGCTTTGCTCACTACAGGGCTTTCCATTAGATTCGCTCCGCTCACTACAAGCTTTAGACACCCATTAGCTTAAGGTTTGCCTCTATGTCTTTAAGGACTTCTGTAGCCACCCTCAGGGCCCTTAGGCCCTCTTCTCCGGAGACTGCCGGCCTCTTGTTCTCTCTGACGCACTCTACAAAACTTTCCAGCTCTTTCTTTAGCGGCTCCTGGTGGTTCATGGTGATGTGTTTAATCTCCAGGAGGTCGCCAAAATCAAAACTCTTAAGGTCTGCAAGGTTCTTTATCCCCAGTTTCTCCGGGTTAACGTAATCCAGGGTAAGCTTTGGGGATTTCTTATAGATTATAGCCTCTTGTTTCTCATAGTCCAGGGAAATGTAGGTATTCTCGGAGAAGATGCGTATCTTCCGCATCGGCCTGAATGACACCCGGCTGACAGTAAGGTTGGCTACACAGCCGTTCTCAAAGGATATCCTGGCATTGGCAATGTCTTCTTTGTTAGAGATAATACAGGTACCCACGGCCTCCACCTTCTTCACCGGCGACCCGGCCAGATGGAGGATTATGTAAATATCGTGTATCATAAGGTCCAGCACTACGCCGATGTCTCTGGTACGGAAGTTAAATGCGGAGAGGCGGTGGCACTCAATAAACCTGGGCCTCACGGCATAGCCCTCTGCGGCCTGCAGGGCCGGGTTAAACCTTTCTACGTGTCCTACCTGTAGAATCACCTTGTTTGCGGAGCTTAGTTCTACCAACCCTTCGGCCTCTTCCAGATTCAGCCCCAGGGGCTTTTCCAGCATCACGGGTATCTTCCTCTTGAGGAAGCGGGAGGCTACCGAATAATGGGAGATGGTGGGTACTGCTATGCTTACGGCGGAGACCTTATCTACCACTTCTTCCGCATCAGGAAAGAATCGGACGTTCAGGCGGTTGGCCACCTGCTCTCCCCTCTCTCTGTCCGTATCTACGACGCCTACCAGTTCTACGTCTGGCAGCTGAGAATATACCCTGGCGTGCTCCTTCCCCAGATGCCCCACGCCTATTACGGCAACCTTTATTCTTTTATCTCCCATTATTGCACCGGGCTGTTCCTGAGTACTTCCCTGTACCTGCCAAACTTCCCTTTACTGCTGTCTCTAAGGAAGTTTACAAGTGTCCTTACCTCCGGCGTCAGGCCGTCCTGTTCGGCCATCTCCTCCAGTACTTTATTCTGATTCAGTGCCTCGGGGCGGAAAAGGCGGTGAAAGGCCGCTTTCAGGGCTTCTATCTGCTCCTGGGAGAAGCCTGCCCTTTCCAGACCTACTGCGTTCACCTGTCTGACCCTGGCGGGATTGCCTTCCACCAGCATGAAGGGGGGTACGTCTTGCACTATCCTCGTGAGACCACCTACGTAGGCATGTCGGCCGATGGTAGTAAAAGGCTGTACCCCTACTAACCCCATGATCCTGGCATAGCTTTCTATCTTTACGTGGCCCCCAAGCAGTACTCCATTGGCCAGTAGCACGTTGTCTTCAATTATGCAGTCATGGGCCACATGGGAACAGGCCATAAAGAAGTTGTCATTGCCAACACTGGTGACGCCGCCGCCCACCCCCGTGCCGCTGTTTACGGTAGCGCATTCTCTCACTGTGTTGCGGTCACCCATAATCAGTTGAGTCTCTTCTCCATTGTATTTCAAGTCCTGCGGTTCTGCCCCTACGCAGGCTGCCGGGAAGACGTGGTTTCCCTTGCCCATGGTGGTGTTGCCAGTAACGGTAACGTTATTTCGTATGACAGTACCATCCCCAATCTTTACGTGCTTATCAATAAAGGAGTAGGCTCCTACCTCTACGTCTCTACCCAACTCCGCTCCCGGGTGTATCTGTGCAGTGGGATGTATTTTCAAACCCTGACCTCCTGCCCCTCTCTTAAGGAGGGTTCTTGATTAATAAGGGAGTAAAGTCTCTGGGCCATACGTACGTTAAGGGAGTGGCCCGACTTTACGCCAAAAACTTTGGCCCTTAATTCAGTCCCGATTAGGTAAAGGTCTCCCAGGAGGTCTAGTACCTTATGTCTGACAGGTTCATCGGTGTAGCGCAGGTGGGCCGGTCTCCTTTGCACGGGGGTGATGGCACGCCCCCCTTCCTCTATTAGAAGACTGTTTTCCTCCGTAACTCCCCTGCCTAACCCAAGTCTCTGAAACTCCTCTATCTGGCTGGCCAGGCAGAAGGTCCTGGCAACGGAGAGTTCCTTACTAAAACTTTCCTCTGTAACTAAAAGACCGAAGGACTGACGGAGAGAAGACATCTTGCCGAAGTCCAGTCTAAAGGAGAGCACTAATCCATCACCGTAAGGGAAGGCTACCAGGCTGGCGCCATCTTCCTCCACGGCAAGGGGTTGCTTCAGGCTAAAGGATTTTTTGGGAACGGATTGTTCTACCACCTCTCCTTCCCGAAGTAGCTCTACAAAGACCCTGGAGCTTCCATCCCCCGCAGGCATTTCGCTATCCGTCAACTCCACTAAGAGGTTATCTATGCCTAGCCCCGCAGCGGCGGACATGAAATGTTCCACCCCTTCTACCTCCGCCTCTGCCCCTCCCAGGGTGATACGCCTCCTGTTGTCCTTGAGGGAGGTCACGAGGGCAGGGATAGGTGGGGTGTCTTCCAGGTCTAACCTCTGGAAGCTTATCCCACTACCCGGGGGTTGGGGTTTTAGTTTTAGGGTGACTTCCCTACCTCTGAAGAGGCCCGTGCCATGGTACTCAACCTCTCTCTTTATCGTCCTTTGCCACGGAGACAAGGGCCTATCCCTTCTTATACTTACGGTTGAGACTCTCTACCACCTTGTCCGTAACGTCCAGGGCATTGGAGAAATAAAGCACTGTCCCGATACCTATCTTCAACCTCAGCTCTACAAGGTCAGCACTCTTGGTATCTACATCCTCCTTTTTTAAGATAAGGTCGAAGCCCTCTTTCTTCCCTACCTCTTCCACTACTATATTTATGTCCTGGAAGAGTTCCTCATAAAAGTCCTTTTCTGCCTTGGTCAGATTCTTCCTGGCAACCTCGTCCTCTATCTGGAGATAGAGGAGCACTTTCTCCATATCTTCTTCTTTTTTCTTCCTGGCTGCACTACCTGCCTCCAGGAGTTGTATCTCGTCTCTAAGGGCCATGGCCTCGTCCTGTTTGACCTTGAGGGCCTCTTCCGCCCTATTCCTGATGTCACGGAAGTCGTTTTCCAGCTCTTTCCTCTTGTCGTACATGTCAAAAACCTTGTTGAGGTTTACCACACCCACCTTCACCTCTTTGCCCATGGAGGTACCTGGCAAAGAAATGATTAGGGCAAGGAAAGGTACAAAAAAGCTTAATAATCTCATCAGTTTCTCCCTTTCTAAATGGCTAATAAGCCCCAGCTCCAGCGCCGCCGATGTTAATGCTCATTAACTTAGTCTTGTCTTCAGACTCTTTCATTATGGGAATACCAAAGTCCAGGCCTATAGACATGCGTCCAAAGAAGGGCAAGGTAATCCTTAACCCTGTCCCAATGGAGGCCCTCATCTTGCCAAGACCGAGGTTGTTATCGGCCTTACCTACGTCCACGAAAAATGCCCCACTGAGAAACCTCTTAATGATAGGGAAGGTCTCTTCTACCCCTGCCAGGAGGAGCGTGTCTCCGCCTACCTGTTCCTTAGTTGCACGGTCTACCGGGGCCACTCCCCTAAAATCAAAGCCTCTTAGGGAGCCGGTACCTCCTGCATAGTACCGTTCAAAGATAGGCACCTCTTTTTCTCCTGAATGGGGCCTTACTACTCCCATGGTTCCCCTGAAACTCAAGACATGTTTGCCCCAGCGTGGAAATTCAAAGATGGTCTTGTACTTAGTGACTGAGATTCCAAACCTCACTATATTGACATCTAACCCGGAGCCCTCCATAGAGGACTCTACCGTGGAGCCTTTGGTGGGGAAAATGGGGTTATCTCGTGTGTCCCTGACGGCCTTTAGTTCTGCACCAAGCTCTGTCATACTGCCTTTCAGGTCTTTCACTGCCTGGGGGGCGCCACTGTCCACCTCTTTTATGAGGATATCTTGAAATTCCGGGGAGAGG
>DATETB010000087.1:0-5154 GCA_035283825.1 Candidatus Brocadiales bacterium
ACCATAGACATCAAGGGCAAGATATGCCCTTATACCCTCATAGAGACCAGGGATTCCTTAAAGGGCCTCGTCAAGGGACAGGTCCTGGAGGTCCACTGCGATTACGAGCCTGCGGCCAGGAGCACAATCCCCAATTTCTGCCAGAAAAAGGGCTACCCTATAGAAATCCTCCAGGAGGGACCAAACCTCTGGAGGATTCTTATAGAAAAGGCAGACTGACACCCCTCTACTTAAAGGCAGGCGTCCACCCTTAGAAAGGAACCCGTAGTGTGGAATACCCGCAGTATTTCTCCTTAATAGAGATATTAGCCCTTCTCATATTCTCCCTGGGTCTCTGTGCCAACCTGGCCTTCTGGCTCAGGGGCGGGCTTTCCAGGACCAGGGAAGGGGGTATGGGGGAGAAGCTCTTTTATCTCCTCGGCACCCTTTTCAAGACGGTATTCCGCCGGGACTTCCTCAAGCTATTATCCCTGGATGTCCTCTTCCAGAGGACCCTCACCAGGGAAGACCCTACCCGCTGGCCAATGCACTTCCCACTGTTCCTGGGTTTCTGTATCCTCTTCTTTATAGGCAGCCTGGGAGACCAGTTTGCCCAGTGGGGTTGGATAGAACTGGATAAGGATACCCGATGGTTTGCCTTCACCAACGACCTGGCCGGGCTTATCCTCCTGGCAGGGGTCTTGTTAGCCCTGCATCGCCGCTACATACTCCGGCTACCCTATCTGAAGACCTTCTTTGAAGACAAGGTGGTGGTGGTCTTACTCCTCGTCTCCCTGGTGAGCGGTTACGTGGTGGAGGGGCTCAGGCTTCTGTCCACCAACAGCCCCATATAGTCCAGGGCCTCTTTTGTGGGCGTAGTCCTGGCGGGAGCCTTAGGCCCTCTAGGATTAGACTGGCCTACTACTCACCTCCTGGTGTGGTGGTTCCATGCCATAGTCTCTCTGACCTTTTTTTGCTATATCCCCTATTCCAGGCTCTTCCACCTCTTCGGCACCAGCCTCACCCTGCTAATTAATTCTCAGGACCGTAAGGCGGATTTGGTAGGGGCAGACCCTTCGGTCACAGTACCCAATTTTACCATCAAGCAACTTATAGAACTCTCAGGGTGTACCAGGTGCGGCGAGTGCCTCAAGGTGTGTGAGACTTATAAGGACCGTACGGTAGACCCCATTGCCCCTGCCATAAAGCTCAAGGAGAGCAGGGAACACCTACTCCACAAATATGGCCCGGGTTGGGCCTCAAGTCTCCTCGGGGGGAGAAACTGCTCCCAGCAAGACCTTAGTACCATGTCCGAGGCCGCCTTCCGATGCACCCTCTGCGGCCATTGCACCCAGGTATGCCCGTCCAAGATAGACCTGCAAGGTATATGGTATTCCCTCCGGCAAGAATGTTCCACCGCCCTGGGCCTCCACCCCAAGGGGTTTAAGCTCCTCAAGGAGGGAGTAATAAAAGAAGGGAATATCTTCAGCTACCCTAACGTGGATAGGGCACTGTGGGTGGATTTTGTGGGAGACCTGCCACCCGAAGGTATCAAGAAGCCCAGGGCAAAGGTGATGTACTTTGTGGGTTGTGTATCCAGTTTCTCCCCCCTTGCCCAGGACGTCCCCCAGACGTTCGCCTCCTTATTGATTAAGGCAGGAGTAGACTTTACCATATTAGGCCCGGACGAGTGTTGCTGTGGGTTCCCCCTGATGGCGGCCGGGATGAAAGAACAGATGCTGGGACTGATAAAGTACAATACTGAGAAAGTACGTACCCTTGGGGCAGACACCATTATCTTCAACTGCCCCTCCTGTTATATGACCTGGAGACAGGAATACTCACCCCACCTCCCAGGGGTCTCCATGAAGCACTCAACGGAATTCCTGCTGGAACTGATACGGGAGGGGAGGCTCCGTCTCAATCCACCTCAACAAGATACCCTCAAGGTTACGTACCATGACCCCTGTGACCTGGGCAGGAACCAGGGGGTTTACGAGGCCCCCAGGGAGGTCCTCCACTCCATCCCAGGTCTGGAGTTCAGGGAAAGCCGCAACCAGAGGGAGAGGGCTATCTGCTGTGGAGGGGGAGGGGTATTAGAATCTGCAGACCCAAAGATGGCCACGGACATATCCTACAAGACCTACGACTCCTTCCGTGAGACAGGCGCCCAGGCCCTGGTAACTGCCTGTCCCCAGTGCAAGAGGATGTTTCAAGGGGCAAGGAAACACCTCCATGGACCCATGGAGGTCATGGACATTACTGAACTATTACTAAGGTGTCTTTAAATCCGAGGACCAATTTGTGGCAAGCTGTAGGGACAGGGCCCGCCCCAAATATGGCGGATTTTCAACTTTAGCCCTGTCCGCCACTAAATGGACAGACCTAAAGGTCTGTCCCTACATCTCGCAGGCTAAAGTTCGCCGCAGGCGAATCCGCCTCAGGCGTGACCTGCGGCTACTAGAGGACTACTTCATGGCACGTTATGAAGATATATTCTTGCCCGATGAATTCTACTATGACAGTAAGGACCATCTCTGGGCCAAATTAGAGGGGGGCGGTAGCTCCACCGGGCATCTGGTACGGGTGGGGTTAGACGTCTTTGGGCAGAAGGCGGCTGGTACTGCCGCCTACGTGAAGCTCCTCCCTGCTGGAAAGACGGTAGCCAAGGGCCGTTCCTTCGGCTCCCTGGAGGCCGGGAAATACATCGGTCCACTCAAGGCCCCGGTCAGCGGGAAGATAGTAGAGGTCAATCAGGAGGTTATTGATAACCCCCGCCACGTAAACACAGACCCCTACGGGAAGGGCTGGTTTGTGGTAATAGAGCCGAATAACCTGACGGAAGACCTCAAAGACCTAGTGCAAGGCGCGGCAGGTATCCAGGAATGGCTGGAGAAGGAGTATAAAGAGTATAAGGAAAAAGGATTGTTTGCGGAAAAGTAGTGCCTTGGGCGTAATCACTAGCCGCTATGGCGTTCTCTGATAAATTGCAAGAATGATAGTATACGCCCACACCCTGCTTGCTTTACCATCCCAGGGCAAGCCCTTTTTCTTTTTTCTCGTATATGTTATGCTGATGAGCCAATGGACGCCGTCGCCGCAAAAAAGATAACATTCTACGCCCCAGGGATTAAACGTTACGAGACGGAGGAATTGGCACAGAAGACCCCTTCCCATTTCTTGCCATTCAGCGTCACGGGGACTGAGTGTGCCCTGGGATGCGACCACTGTAAGGGTGAACTCCTGAGGTTTATGCGGCCCACCTTAACCCCTGGGGAATTAATCAGGAGATGCAAGGAAAATCTAATAGAAGGTCTGGGGGGGGTGCTCATCTCCGGGGGTTGTAACAGGCATGGACGAGTGCCGTTGGAGGGGTTCTTTGACGCTATGGGCTATCTGAAGAGAGAGCTGGGACTGAAGATCTTCGTACACTCCGGCCTGGTGGAAGAGTCTCAGGCCAGGGGGCTCCACGAGGCCCAGGTGGATGCCGTACTCCTGGACGTTATCGGCAGTGACCAGACTATCAGAGAGATTTACCACCTGGAGGCAGCCACCCTGGACTACGAGGCCTCCCTGCACAACCTCTCACGGTTTAACGTCCCAATAATGCCCCACATCGTCCTGGGCCTCCAATATGGGAGGCTGGAGGGAGAGGGGGAGGCCCTGGAAATGGTCTCTCACTATAAATTAAAGGCCCTCGTACTGGTCATCCTTACCCCCCTCCTCGGAACGCCTATGGAAGGGGTGAAGCCCCCCAGTTTAAGGGACGTCCAGAATTTCTTTGCCGAAGCCAAAAGGAGGCTCCCACAGACGCCTGTCATCCTGGGCTGTGCCAGGCCAATGGGGCAGTACAAGCAGGAGGTAGACAGATTGGCCGTAGAGGCTGGTCTAGACGGGATTGCCTTTCCGGCCGAAGGGATAGTCTCCTACGCCACTAGTAGAGGCAGGGAGGTGTCCTTTATTGAGAGTTGTTGCGGGTTCAATATCGCTTGAGGTAATAAATAGCAGGGGAGGAAAAAACTTGGAAAAGACCCTCCAGAGTGAACTAATCTACGGTGGGAGGCGGATCAAGCTTTATCGCGATGAAGTTGAGCTGTCCAGTGGTAAGAAGACCTATAGAGAGATAGTGGAGCACCCTGGCTCCGTAGCCGTGGTACCTATTGTCAAAGAAGGAGAGGTATTACTGATAAAACAATATCGTTATGCCATAAAGGGTCTTATTTATGAAATACCCGCCGGCACCCTGGAGAAGGGGGAGACGCCTGAGCAATGTGCTATGAGGGAGATGGTGGAGGAGACGGGCTATCTGCCCCGCAAACTAGAGAAGCTGGGCCAGTTTTACCCCTCTCCGGGGGTAATGAACGAGTTCATGCACCTGTATAAGGCCAGCCAGCTTGTCAGGCAAGTACCAGAGATTGGCACCCCAACGCATGAAGAGAGTATTGAACAAGTGGTAACCCTCCGCCTCAGCCAGGCGGTGGACATGATAAGGCGGGGGGAGATAGTGGACGGCAAGACCATCTGCGGCCTGCTCTGGGTGGTGTTTGGTACGCCTAAGGCAGAACAATACTAAGAAGCGGAACCGGAGCGTGCCATAATCATCTATTCCGGCTTACCACGTGGTCTGCGAGCTGAAGGAGGGAGGTCTTGTACTCCGACTCGGGCAGGATGGAGATTTCTTCCTTGGCCTCCTCCACGTAGTGGCGGGCCTTATTCAGGGAGTATTCTACGGCCTCATGCTTTGAAAAGAGTTCCAGTACGCCAGCACGGTTCCGGGTGGTAAAGTTCTGGAATATCCATGTGCAGGTACTCTTGCGGCTGGACTCGGGTAGATTCTCTACCAGCTTTATCAAGGGCAGGGTAAGCTTTCCCTTCTGCATGTCAGTGGATAGGGACTTGCCCATCTCATCCTCCGTGCCCACAATATCCAGGCAATCATCCACAATCTGGAAGGCAAGCCCCACCTTGAGTCCGTAGCGGGTGAGGGCCTCCTGGAGCTTGCGGTTAGCACCAGCAAACATGGCCCCCAGGCGACAACTGGTGGCACAGAGGCTGGCCGTCTTCCGCTCTATGATGTCCATGTACTCCTCTTCAGTAAGACCCAGGTCGTAGCGGCGCTGGAGTTGTATGAGCTCTCCCTCGCACATGACGTTTACCGTCTGAGACATTATGTAG